>CAMCXH010000014.1 GCA_945883285.1 Bordetella parapertussis
GCGACTGGGCGCAAAAAGGCGCTGCAAGCGAGCATGTGCTTGAGGCGGGCGAGGCCAGCCAACGTCTGGCGCCTGCCGATCCGGCGATTGCGCAGGCCCATGCACACTTTCGGCTGGGTCAGCACCTGCTCAGAAGCGGTCAGGCAGACCAGGCGCGAGTTCAGTTCGACGAGGCCATTCGACTGCACCCCGACTCCTGGAATATCTGGCGGCAGGCAGCTGAGAAGGATTCGCGCGGGCTCGCCGCCGGGCCCGAGTTCTGGGCACGGGTCGATGCCCTCGGCGAGAAGGCCTACTACGCGCCGATCGAGATGAAAGGCGTACAGCCTGCGGGCTGAGCGACTAGAGCCCGCGAAGAAAGTCCAGGAGCAGCCGGTTCACTTCGGCCGGCCGCTCCTGCTGCACCCAGTGGCCCGGGCCGTCGATGATGTGACTGCCGCGAATGCCCGGCAACGTACGCGGGAACGCTTCGATCTGCTGCATCGAAGCCGGAAACTTGAGCACGCCGTCACGGCTGCCGGCGATGAACATCGAGGGCTGCCTGATCGGCTGGCCTTGCCAGACCGCAGACAGCCGCCAGTTGCGGGTGAGATTGCGGTACCAGTTGAGGCCACCGCGAAAGCCGGTGCGACCGAATTCTCCGGTAAACCAGTCGAGGTCGGCTTCCGATAACCATGCCGGAAAGGTCTGAGGGTCGACGGTGTTGGCAAAAAAGCCCCCCGTCTCCGGGATCATCGCGAATCCCTTGCCCTTCTCGGTCACATCGCCGCTGGCGGTGAAATAGATGCGGCGCAGGGAAGTACGAACATCCGCCTCGAACTCCGCCTCGGCCACCCCCGGCTCCTGAAAATACTGGAGGTAAAACCGGGTGATGCCGAGCTTTTGCAATGACGAGAGCATGTCGATGCTGCCGCGAGGCGACCAGGGCACGCTCATTCCGACCACCGCCCGAAACACATCCGGGCGCCACAGAGCACAATGCCATGCAACTGGTGCACCCCAGTCGTGCCCGATCACTACGGTTTGCGTCTCACCCAGCTCCTTGACGAGCGCAACCATATCGCCCACCAGATCAAAAAGGGTGTAGCACTCGATCTCGGCAGGCGCGTCGGTACCGCCATAGCCACGCATATCGGGCGCCACGCATCGATACCCGGCAGCGGCAATCGCCAGCATCTGATGGCGCCAGGAGTACCAGCTCTCAGGCCAGCCATGACAGAAGAGCACCATTGGCCCGCTGCCGCACTCGGCATAGCGCTGAGTGATGCCATTGGCGGTCACGGTCTTGAGGGCGATGCCCTCGATCGGAGAGGTGTCCATCAGACTGTCCTGTCGAGTGGTGCGGGTTCTTGCGCGATCGAAGGTCTGGCTCGAAGCGCCGATCGCAGACGATGAAAGAGTCCGATCAGACCTCCCGGGAAAAACGCAAGGGTGGCCACCAGTACGCTGCCCAGGACGATCTTGTCGGCATAGCCGCCGAGCGACAGAAATTTTTCCTGCGACAGGACCAGCACCGTCGCGAGCAAGGGCCCCAGCAGCACACGCCGACCGATCAGCACCACCGCAGTCAGCATCAGGATCAGAAAATAGGCGTCGAGAATATCGGCGCTGACATAGGCCCGCTGATAGGCATAGAGCCAGCCGGCCGCCGCAGTCAGGGGCGCAGAAAACAGGAAAACCTTCAACCGCACCGCCTGCGGATCGACACCCGACATGATCGCAAGGCGTGGATTGAGGTGAGACATGATCGCGGCCGACCCCAGGCGTGAACGACGAAAGCGCTCAACCAGGTAGAGCGCGACACATAACAAGGCAAAAGCGAAAGGCCAGATCTCACGATCATTGCCGGCTTTCAGCGTGATGCCGAAGAAGGACATATCAAGCGGCGGGATGCCCCTGAGACCGTCCGAGCCTCCGAGGAAGGACCAGTTCTGCGCCACGGTCGCGGCAACGACGGCAATCGCATAAGTCACCAGCGAGAAGACGAATTCTCGCAGCCGCAAAGTGATCAGACCCAGTATCGCGGCAAAAATCAGTGCGGCCGCCAGCGAGGCCACCAGCGTCGTCCAACCGCCTGCGCCCAGCCGGGTCGAGAGCAGTGCCGTGGTGTAACTGCCCACCGCAAAGAACACCGTGTGCGCAAGGCTGACCTCACCCAGATCGGACACGATCAGATCAAGGCCATAGGCCATCACCGCAAAGATCGCCATCAGCACGAAGGCACTGTAGATCGCCCCGGAGCCACCTGCGATGGCAGGCGCAAAAAACAGCAGCACCGCCAGAGCCGGCACAAGCAGATTTCGGAATCGAGTCATCATCGTCGCTCTGCGAGGTTTCAGCGGGCACCGGCGGCAAGGCCGCCCGGACGAAGGACCAGCACCGCGATCAGCACCACGAAGGCTGCTGCCGTGGTGTAGGCCGGCGAGACCATCGCGCCGAAAAAGGCGGTGAACAGGCCCAGCGCGATACCCGCGAGATAACTGCCGGTGACACTGCCGATACCGCCCAGCACCACCACCACGAAGGTCATGATCACTTCATCAAACCCCATCGAGGTCAGAATCGGCGTGCGCGGACCGACCATTGCACCGGCAAAGGCCACCGCCGCGCCCTCGAAGGCAAACACACCGAGATAGACATTGCGCACATTCACGCCGGCGAGTTCGGCAAGCTTGGGATCTTCAGCCACCATGCGCACCAGCCGACCGATGCGGGTCCGATCGATGATCATCTTGAGCACGATGAACTCGACGATCGCGACCACCACGATCGCGGCATCCTGCCAGGTCAGCCAGAAATCGCCAAAAGCAATTTCTTTCGTTGACAGCGGGGTATCGAGGATCTGGCCGGTCGAGCCGAAAAACAGCGCGGCAGCGCCATGCAGCACGTAGCCGAAACCCAGCGTCATGATCATGATCGAGACCAGATTCTGCTCGATCGTGGCCTGCAGCATGATCCGCTGCATCAGCAGACCGACCAGCACGCCGACCACGATGGCCAGCGGAATCGCGACCAGATAGGGCATCCCGAGCGTCGCGATCGCAAACCAGGTGACGAAGGCGCCGAGCATGTACATCTGCCCGTGACCGAAATTGACCAGTCTCGCCACACCGAGCAGCACGGTCCAGCCGATCGCGACCAGCGCGAAGGCATGCCCCATTACCAGCCCGTTAATCAGTTGCTGACCGAAATTCATATGCTGCTGGCTCCGAGATAGGCCTGGGCAATGCGAGGATCGTTCCGCATGGCATCGGACGGGCCTTGCGCCACCACCCGACCCCGCTCCAGTAGGACCAGCCGATCAACGACATCAATGGCGGCGCGAACATTTTGCTCAACAAGCAGCACCGCCAGACCGGTTGACGCGAGCGTTCGCATGGTCTGCAGCACGGTCGAGACCAGGCGGGGCGCCAGCCCGATGGAAGGCTCATCGAGCATCAAGGCTCGCGGACCCAGCATCAGGGCACGGCCGATGCCCAGCATCTGCCGCTCGCCGCCCGACAGTTGCGACCCGAGATGGTTACGGCGTTCACTGAGTCGCGGAAAAAGTTCGAAGACCGCAGCCCGATCGTAGAAGCGGCGATCGGCATCCGGACTCATGCCGACCAGGGAACTGAGGTTTTCATCGACGGTCATCTCGCCGAAGACGAGCTTGCCCTCCGGTACCAGGAGCAATCCGGCACGGGCACGGTCATGGGGCGGCATCGCACTCAGGTCGACGCCATCGAGCATCACCTGACCGCTGACTCGCGGGGCACCTCGCGACCAGCCAGCCAGCGCATTGACCAGGGTTGACTTGCCGGCGCCGTTGGCACCGACGACGCCAAGCACCTCGCCTCGCCGCACCTCGATCTGATCGATCGACAGCGCAGTGTTGCCGGCATAGGCCACTCTCAGGTCCCTGGCTTGAAGAACAATCGACTCACTGCGATCACTCATTCGGTGCGTCCCAGATAAGCCTCGAGCACCGCGGGATCGCGCTGAACTTCAGCGGGGGTTCCGTTGGCGATGCAACGGCCCTGTTCGAGCACGACGATCCGATCGGCGACCGCCATGATCAGATCCATATGGTGCTCGATCACAACCAGGGCGAGCCCGTCTCGCTTGAGCGAGAGCAAAAGCTGAATGAGTCGCTCCATGTCGTCGCCGCCCAACCCAGCACCCGGCTCATCAAGCAGCAGCACTTTCGCCCCGGTCCCGAAGGCGAGCGCCACCGACAGCATCCGCTGCGTGCCATAGGGCACGGCAGTCGGCAACCGGTCGTGATACTCGCTGCCGATACCGAAGCGCTCGAGGGTCGCCACCGCCAGCCGCGACGCCTGTAATCGCCGGCGAGCCGCAGCCCAGGGCGTCAGGATGCTCGACAGCAATCCGCTGCCGTGATCATCATTCATCACGGCCAGCATGTTCTCGATCACCGTCAGGTCGTGGAAGAACGCATTTTGCTGAAAAGCCCGCTTCAAACCTCGCTCGGGCAGACGATGCGCTGGCACGGCGCTCACATCTTCGCCGCGCAGATACACCGTTCCGGCACGACTCACCATCGCGGTCACCGCGTCGTAGCAGGAACTCTTGCCCGCGCCATTAGGGCCGATGATGCCAAGCAGTTGTCCGGCGCCAACCGACCAGCTCACCTCATCGAGGGCAACCAGATTTCCGTATCGAACACCTAGCCCGTCGACCTGCAAAACAGGCGACGGGCTGCTTTGCAGGACTGCGCTCACTTGGACTCGACAACCATCTTCTGATTCTGAACACTGAACACATAGTGGCGCGAGGCAAGCTGGCCATTCGGGGCGAAATTCATGTCACCCATGATGGTGTTGCGAAAGCTGCCGCCGCGAATCCGCTTGGCAATCGCCTCCCGGTCGAGGGTCTTGAGCTCATTGGCGCTCATCGCCCACACCTGCAGTGCCGCAGCACCCAGGGCCATGAACTTGTCGGGCGTCTGCTTGTGCTGCTCCTGGAACTTCGCCACGAAGGCCTTGTTGGCAGGGTTGGACGCAAAGGGTTCGACATCCGGGAAATAGATGTCGGCGCCGACCACCGCATTGGCCGACTCGCCCGCAACACTGATCACGCTCGGCGCGATCGTGCCGACCGCAGCGATCAGGGTGCCGGGGGTCTTCGACTGTCGTGCCTGACGGATCAGTGCCGGCATGCCGAGGCCTTCGCTGGCATTGATCGCCACCACTGCATCCGGATTAGCCGAACGCACATTAGTCAGCGCCACGCGAAAGTCGGCCTGCGTGAAAGGAAATTTTTCTTCCGCGACTTTCTCGTAGGTGTAGTTGAGCTTCTTGAGTTCATTCTCGATCGAAGCCTGAGCGCCGTTGCCATAGGCGTCGTTCTGCGTCATGAATGCGATGCGCTTTGCCTTCAGGCGATTGGCGATGTAGTCGGCAATGACCGCACCGTCCTGCGAATTCGAGCTGTTCAGACGAATCGCCAGCGGGTTGCCCTCTCCCGAGAGAATCGGATCAGCCTTCGAGATCGCAGTGATGTCGAGGATGCCAGCACGGCTGAGAACCGGCTGCATTGCAAGTGTCACCGGGCTGTTCCAGCCTTCGATCACCACTGACACACCGGCCGATGCCAGTTCATTAGCCCGCGATACGCCGACCGCAGGGGTCGACTCGTCGTCACGCGCTTCGATCACAATCTGTCGACCCAGCACACCACCGGCGTCATTGATCATCGATGCCATGGTCTGCAGCGACTTTACGATGTACTGGCCCTGCGGACCGGCACCGCCACTCAAGGGAAAAATCGCACCAACCTTGACCGGCTGGGCGACCGCGGTGCCGGCCAGCATGAGTCCTGCAAACGCAGTAAATACCGCTTTCTGAATTGATCGCATGATCGGGCTTGTCTCCGGGTGGTGGGTCGTTGTGTTTGGGCGCCTGCCTTGAGAAGCTGGTCCGGCGGGTCGCGTTTTGCAGGCGTGGAGTGTAACGTCGCAACGATCCGTCCGCCCTGAAACGACACGATTTTTGATAACGGGAGCACTGAATGGCGCAAAAAACCGTTCTGATCGCTGGCGCCACCGGCGTCGTCGGGCGCGCGGCGCTCGAGCACTTCGCGCAATTGCCTGCGTGGCGTGTGGTGAGCATTTCGCGTCGGCGGCCCGATGGCCCGCAGGCCCATCGTACCCGGCACCTGAGTGTCGATCTCACCGACCCGCAGGCGTGCGCCGATGCCATTGCCGCGATCGGCGAGATCACGCACGTGGTTTATGCAGCACTTTTCGAGAAGCCAGGACTGGTCAAGGGCTGGCGCGAACCGGATCAGATGCAGACCAATCTGACCATGCTGCGCAATCTTCTCACCCCCCTGACGAGCACAGGCCACAGCCTGCAGCATGTCAGTCTGCTGCAGGGAACGAAGGCCTATGGTGTACATCTGCATCCGGTGGCGGTCCCGGCACGCGAAGATCAGCCTCGCGATTTGCACGATAATTTTTACTGGCTGCAGGAAGACTTTTTGCGAGCGCTGGCGCAGCGAGAAGGCTTCGGTTTCACCATCTTTCGGCCACAGCTGATTTTTGGCGACGCCTTGGGCGTGGCCATGAACCTCGTGCCGATCATCGGCGCCTATGCAGCGATCAGACATGCGCAAGGCCGGCCCTTCAGCTATCCAGGCGGCCCCGCCAACATTCTGGAGGCCACCGATGCCAGGCTGCTCGCACGTGCGATGGCCTGGGCAGCCGAGTCAGCGAAGGCGCACAACCAGACTTTCAACATCACCAACGGCGATGTCTTCGCATGGCGCACCGTCTGGCCTGCGATTGCCGATGCGCTCGGGGTCGAATGCGGCACCGACGAGCCCTTGCGGCTCGCGCACTATCTGCCCGAACAAGCGTCGGTCTGGGATCGGATCGTTGCCGAGCATCGGCTCAACGCGCCCGCGCTGTCAGAAATGCTTGGCGAGTCGCACCATTACGCGGACTTCTGCTTTGGTGCCCATGCCCGTCAGGCTCCACCGCCAGTCATCGTGAGCACGATCAAGTTGCGCCAGGCCGGATTCGCCGACTGCATCGATACCGAGCGCATGTTTCGCGACTGGATCACCGTCTTGCAGGCACAGCGGATTCTGCCGAAAGCAAGAGCCGACTGACATCGCATCAACCCGACTCACCGGACATCAGTAAACGTATCTGCACCCAAACTGATTGCAGATCTGCTGCGGCTGATAACCGTACGGCTGCGATCGGGACACCGCCACAGCCGCTGCGCCAATGATCAATGCCGTCCCAAGAACCAGAAGCGCCTGCTGCCCCTGTTCGGTCAGATAGCTGGTCTGCTCGCCGGTATAGGGGTTGCGATAGGTCGCGCAACCCTGAAGCGCCATCGAGGCACACAGAACAATCGCCATCTTTCTCATTCCTGCCCCCTGTGTTGTGAAGGCGGAGTCGCCTTGCACGGTTTCGTGTGACCGAAAGTGCGCTAACGGCCAGTGCACAAGCCGGGTTGACCAATCAAAGCACGCCAACAACGATCGATCCACCTATTTCAACTCGACCGAACAAACCTGTTTCATCGTTTGCGCCGATGCAGTATCAGGAGGAGGGACTTCCCAACCGGTCGGCTTGATATCCGACATCACCACCTCCCCCTCGCCCATTCGCGCAGCGTGGCGGTATGACTGCAGCACGCGAGTCTTCTCGTCGATACAGTCGAACTCCCTCAAGTACTTGATGGAGCGGTAGGGTTCCGGTCCCTTCTGGGATCGCTTCATTGTCCCTCCCCGTCCCAATCGGCCATTGTGACAAGTCGCCCAGACCCGGTCCATCCAGCCCTGCCCTGAGATCGAATCACTTGCCTGCGCAAGCGACCGACATGCAGGCCTCAGTCCGGCTCCCCACCCAACTTGCCGGAGATATCGCCCAGAACCAGATTCGCCGCGTGATACCCAGAACGCTGCAACCTCATGATCGAAGCCAGCGAAAAATCGTAGTCGCGCGAGGCCGGCTCACCATGCGCATCGCGGCGCACGATCCGCATGATCTTCTGGTCATGGTCTTCGCCCATAAGCTGAATGTAGCTCGGTCGCTGACGCAATTGCGAGGCGACCGTCGGGTCGACATGACTCAGTGATTCATCGACCAGCTTGCGGTAGTCGCTCACCAGTTGGCGGTGATGTGAGTCTCGTCGGTAACGCTCGGCATAGACGATCTCATCGCGCCGCGCAATGACCTCAAGCAGGCTGGTGGGCAGGGGTTTGCGATGCGGAAACAGATCGACGATGTAGATCTGTTTGCCGTAAGCGCCGCACCGATCGATGACCTGATCCAACGGCGAATTGCTCACGATGCCGCCGTCCCAATAGTGCCTGCCATCGATGGTGGTCCAGGGCAAGGCGAGCGGCAAGCTGCCGCTGGCAATGATGTGCTCGGGGGTCAGGTCATCAACATAGCTGTCAAACACACGCAGGGCCGCGGTTTCGACATCCACGGCACTGATGAGCAGACGCACAGGACTCGATTTCAGGACATCGAAATCGACATACCTCTGAAGCAGCGACTTCATCGGTGCTGCATCGTAGAGGTAGGTCCATTCGCTCGGCAATTCATTGAGAACCGAACGAGCGTTGAGCCAACGCGGCCTGAAAAATCCTGGCACGCCCAGGGTGAAGATTTCCCAGGAGGTCATCAGTTGCTGGGCACGCTTGTCGGGCAGCTCGGTGGTCAGCACCGCCAGTTCCTTCCAGAACGCCTTCAGTACTTTGGCGGATTTCCCGGGATGGCTGGCAATGATCGCTCCATTGAACGCACCGATCGACACGCCAGCGACGATGTCGGGGCAGATTCGGTTTTCCTCGAGCGCACGAACAACACCCCACTCGAACGCACCGAGCGCACCGCCCCCCTGAAGAATCAGTACGGTCTGGGCAGGCACTGAACTGAGCTTAAAGCCGGGGAAGTTCAGATGAGGCAACCACTTGCCGATATGCGTTCGAAAGCGTATCAACGCCTGGAGGGCATGCGTTTCCTGGGCAGGGCGGCCGGTCGTGAAGACCGCGCGAAGCACGCCCTGCCTCAGATAAAGCAGCGCACTCGAATGGGTCTTGAGCGATCCGATCTCGCTGGTCTCGTCGGTCTCGATCGGCAGACCGAAAAACTGATAACTCGCGTCGAAGAGCTCGCCAAAGAAGTAGGACACCTCGTCGTAGCGAAGCCTGTGACCGAGCATGTTCTTTGCCGCAATCCTCCCCTGTTTGGCCGCGTTATCCCAGTGCTCCATGCGGCGGCGAACATTGAAGACCACATCCCTGAAATTTGCGACGTCGCCTGCCGCATAGACTTCGGCATGATTGCTGCACAGAAATTCATCGACGATCACGCCGTCATCGACCGCGATTCCACTGCCTCGCAAGAAGTCGATCTCGGGCGTAACGCCGATGCCGACCGCCACGAAATCGCAAGACAACTTGAGCCCGCCGGCGGTGACCACCCCTGACACGCGAGGATGCATCGCTGATTCAGTCCGGACCCGGCGGCCTCGCTTTGCGAGCGGATCAGCGCCGCTCGATGCAAAGCTGACAGCCTCATCGAAATGAACCTTGACGCCACGTTTTTGATAGATATCGAAGAAATAGTCGCTGACTCGCGAGTCATGCAAAGTATCGAAAACTCGGCTCTCGCGAACCAGCAGCGTGACATCGACCCCCGCTTGCCGAAGGCTTGCGGCCAGTTCCATCCCGATAAAGCTCGCACCGATGACGACCGCACGCGATCCAGCGCGAATTTCCGCGCGCAGCGCCCGAGCATCTTCGACTGTACGAAGGTAATGAATGCCAGGCAGATCCGAGCCGGGCAGCTTCATGCGAATGACCTGCGTTCCAGTCGCAATCAGCATTCGGCCGTAGTGCCAGACAGCGCCTGTCTGCGTGGTCACGAGCTGACTGCGCGCATTGACGCGCACCACCCGCGTACCGAGTGCAATGTCAATGTGATGGCTGGGGTAGAAGTCAGCCGCCAGGACTGGCGCAGGGTCTCGGGCAGCGACCGTCTGACGCAAGATGTTTGCCAAGGCTGTGCGGTGGTAGGGCAGCGCGGGCTCGCCGCAGATCATCGTGATCGAGCCGCCCGCGCCTTCAATACGCAGGGTTTCAGCAGCACTGGCGCAGGCAACGCCGCCCCCCACGAGAAGGAAGTCGGCATGCTTTGGGTGGCTGGCTGGCTTGGCGATCGGCACGATGGTCCATCACGGCGGGCGCCTGATGATCAGACGCGTTGCACCGACCGGCGCTGATCGCAATCAATATCGGGTTGATCAGCGGCCGTTCGATGATCTGCGACAGGCACTCATCAACCGGGGGATAATCGTCGACCAGAGCGGCTTGTCAGTTGATGCGTGGCGGCCTCACGACTCAGGGATGACGCCAGGCCGCCATCAAACAGGAGAAGACGATGCAATATCGCCCACTGGGCCGCAGCGGGGTCCGGGTTTCGGCCCTGTGTCTTGGCACGATGATGTTCGGCGACCGGACAAGCGAAGCCGAGTCAAACGAGATTGTTGCTGCCAGCCGTGATGCCGGCATCAACTTCATTGATACCGCAGACGTCTATTCAAAAGGGGAATCGGAGCGCATTACCGGACGGGCGATCAACGCCGATCGCAACCGCTGGGTCGTCGCTACCAAGGTGGCCAATGCGATCGGATCGGATACCAATCGGCGAGGACTGTCTCGACGCTGGCTGTTCCAGGCGATCGACGAATCGCTTGAACGTCTGGGGCTGGACCATGTCGACATCTGGTACCTGCACCGCGAGGACCTCCAGACGCCACTGTCGGAAACCATCGGCGCGGTGGCAGACATCGTGCGGGCAGGCAAGGTGCGTTATCTCGGTGTCTCAAACCATCGTGCCTGGCGAGTTGCCGAGATCGTTCACCTTTGCCGCGAAGCCGGTCTGGCCCCCCCCGCAGTCTGTCAGCCCTACTACAACGCTTTCAATCGGATGCCCGAGGTTGAACTGCTGCCCGCCTGCGCGCATTACGGCATCGGCGTCGCGTCCTACTCGCCGGTGGCCCGCGGCGTACTCGCGGGCAAGTACCGACCCGGCGAAGCCCCCCCCCAGGACTCACGCGCCGCGCGCAACGATCGCCGGCTGATGCAGACCGAGTGGCGCGACGAATCGCTGGTACTGGCCCAGCGGGTCGCGGTTCATGCGGCAGCGCGTGGTGTGACTGCATCGCAATTTGCGGTTAACTGGGTCCTTCATAACCGCCTGATCAGCTCAAGCATCGTCGGCCCGAGGACGATCTCGCAAATGAAGGAATATCTCGGTGCCCTCGACCACCGTTTCGGCACCGAGGATGAGGCGCTGATTGCGTCGATGGTGGCTCCGGGCCATCCCTCCACCCCAGGCTACAACGATCCGGCCTATCCGATCGAGGGCAGGCTGGTGGCGGAGAATCAGAATTCGCCCGAACGCTAGAATTCAACAACTACTTCCACAACGCCAATCAACACAAGAGGCATCGATGCGACCCTCGGTCAAGCCCACCATCCCCAATTTTTCGTCCGGTCCGTGCGCCAAGCGTCCGGGCTATGACGTCAGCGCCCTCAAGCTCGACACGCTCGGCCGATCGCACCGGTCGTCGGTTGGTAAGAAGGCGCTGGCGCTTGCCTGCACTGAAACCGCCCGACTGCTCGGGCTGCCGGATGGCTATCGGGTGGCGGTGGTGCCCGGCTCGGATACCGGCGCGATCGAAATGGCCATGTGGTCGCTGCTCGGCCCCCGCGGTGTCGACGTGCTGGAGTGGGAGTCGTTCAGCGCGGGATGGGTTACTGACATCGTGAAGCAGCTCAAGCTGCCGCAAGTCAAAGTGATCAAGTCCGAGTACGGCGATCTGCCCGACCTCTCGAGCGTCGACTTCAATAATGACGTGGTCTTCGTCTGGAACGGGACGACCTCCGGCGTGCGGGTTCCAGACGGCGACTGGATTGCTGCCGATCGTGGCGGCCTCACGCTGTGCGATGCAACCTCGGCGGTCTTCGCAATGGACATGCCCTGGGACAAGCTCGATGTCGTCACCTACTCATGGCAGAAGGTGCTGGGCGGCGAAGGTGGTCACGGGATGCTGATCCTCAGTCCTCGAGCAGTCGAAAGGCTGGAGAGCTACAGCCCGCCATGGCCAATGCCCAAGGTCTTTCGCATGAAATCGGGTGGCAAGATCACCGAGGGGCTTTTCAAGGGCGAAACCATCAATACGCCCTCGATGCTGTGCGTCGCCGATTATCTGGATGCGCTGCAATGGGTCGACAGCCTTGGCGGCGTGAAGGCCACGATAGCCCGCAGTGAGGCGAATCTGAAGGTGATCACCGATTTCGTTGTGGCGAACGACTGGATCTCGTTTCTGGCGAAAGATCCGGCAACGCGCTCGAACACCAGCGTGTGCCTGAGCCTCGCGCTGCCGGCGGACAAGGTGAGCGCCATGGTCAAACTGCTTGATACCGAGGGCGTGGCCTTTGACATCGGCGCCTACAAGGATGCGCCTGCAGGGCTGCGGATCTGGTGTGGTGCGACCGTTGAGACATCCGACCTCGAGGCCCTCATGCCTTGGCTGACCTGGGCTTATCTGCAGGTCAAACATTCAGCTTCAGCCTGAGCGACGCAATGCACAAGGTTCGAACTTACAACAAGATCGCGGTCAAAGGCCTGAACTGCTTCGATCGGCAGACCTATGAGGTGGGCAGCGACATCGGCCATCCCGAGGCGTTTCTGATTCGCAGCCAGAAACTTCAGGACGTCGCCTTTCCCGACACGCTGCTGGCTATCGCGCGTGCCGGGGCCGGTGTCAACAACGTACCGGTTCCCCAGTGCAGCGCAGCCGGGATCGTGGTCTTCAATACACCCGGCGCAAACGCCAATGCAGTCAAAGAGCTGGTCGTCGCTGGCATGCTGCTGTCTGCGCGCGGCATCCTGCCTGGCATTGACTATGTCAACAGCCTCGGGGCCATCACCGATACCGCCGAGATGTCGAGCCTCCTCGAAAAGGAAAAGGCCCGTTTCGCCGGCATTGAGCTGCGGGGCAAGACCCTGGGCATCGTCGGACTTGGCGCCATCGGGTCGATGGTGGCCGACGTAGCGCTGGCCTTTGACATGAAGGTCATGGGTTTCGACCCGGCCCTGTCGGTCGACGCGGCATGGCGGCTGTCCAATGCCGTGACCCGGATGGAAAACCTGCAGGCGCTGCTGGCGCGAGCCGACTTCATCTCGCTGCATGTGCCGGCCATCGAGGCGACCCACCATCTGATCAACGATGATGCGCTCAAGCTGGTCAAGCCAGGCACGGTGATCCTGAATTTCGCTCGTGAAACCATCGTTGATGCCGCCGCAATCAAGCGAAGCCTCGATGCCGGCAAGCTGGGCCGCTATGTCTGCGATTTTCCCGAGCCTTTGCTGCTGAACCATCCAAAGGTGATCGCGATGCCTCACATCGGGGCCAGCACCGAGGAATCTGAAGAAAACTGCGCGGTCATGGCCGCCAACCAGATCATCGACTATCTCGAGAACGGCAATGTCACGAACTCGGTGAACTTTCCCGCAGTTCGGCTTGAGCGCGCTCCGGGTGCCACTCGCATCACGGTGCTCAACGACAATGTGTCGGGTGTGCTTGGGCAGGTGTTGTCTGTGCTTGCCGAAAATCGCATCAACGTCATCGACATGGTCAACAAAAGCCGTGGCGACCTGGGCATCAACATCATCGATGCCGAAAGCAGCCTCACCGATTCGGCGGTTGCGGCCATCAGGGCGGTGCCGCATGTGATTCGCGTGAGGGTCTTGCCGCCCGCTTCAGCGGCAGCGCCCGCCTGACTGCCGTGACATCGCCGCGCAGCTTGATCAGATTCGCACTGTCGAGGGCAGCTTCGGGCCGGTAGCTTGCGCTCGTCAGAATCGACTCGCTTCCTGGACCAGTCGCTTGCAGACGGGCATGATCGACTGAAACACAGGGAGACAGGGTCTTGTCGATCGCCATTGCACTCAGGCGTCATCCGCGTTTCGCCGTCGATTCGTCCGAGTGCGCGCACGGCGCAACGCCTGTCGAAAGATCCGACGCGCGATGAGCTCAATCGCTGCGCTGGCGCCCTTTCGCACCCGAAGCTTCCGCTTCCAGTGGCCAGCCGATCTGTGCACCGCCTCGGCAATGGAGATGGAAACCCTGATTCTGGGTTGGTATGTCCTGGTTGAAAGCGGATCAGTCACTCTGCTCACGATCTTCGGAGCACTGCAGTTCGTCGGCACCTTGCTGTCACCGCTGATCGGTGTGATCGGCGATCGGCTGGGCGCGAGCAAGGTGCTGTGCGCGATGCGCTTTTGCTATGCCATCTTTGCAGCGGTCATTCTCTTTCTGGCAAGCACCGAACAACTCAGCCCGATCGCGGTGCTGGTCATCGCTGCCCTGTCAGGACTGATTCGGCCGACCGATATCGGCCTGCGCAGTGCACTGGTCGGCGCGACCGTACCCCCCTCCCATCTGGTTGCCGCCATGGGCATCTCGCGCACGACCATGGACTCGGCCAAGATCGGTGGTGCGCTGCTCGGCACAGGATTCATGGCGATTTTCGGTATGGCGCCGGCTTACATGGTGATTACCGGCATCTATCTCGCCGGCGCACTGCTGACGCTGTTCACAGACGGCAAGCCGATCGCCGGCCCGGCAAGCGCCGTCGGGATCAATGCTGCCCCCAAAGCCTCGCCATGGCTCGACCTGAAGGAAGGCATCGCCTACATCTGGCGCACACCAAGAGTGCTGGCCTCGATGAGCGTCGCCGCGCTGGTCAATCTGACGGCCTATCCGCTGACCCTCGGTCTGATGCCCTACATCGCACGCAATGTCTTTCATCTGGACCAGCAGGGCCTGGGCCAATTGGTCGCCAGCTTTTCACTCGGCGCCCTGATCGGGTCAATCGCGATCAGCGTGCTGGGCCCCTATTTGCGCCCGGCCCGCACGATGGTGGCGTCCTGCGCGGTCTGGTTCATCTTTCTGCTGGGATTTGCAATGTCGAGCGATGTGCACGTGGCGATGGGTCTGCTGCTGTGTGCCGGCATCATGCAAAGCCTCAGCATGCTGACGCTCACCGTTATTTTGCTGCGCACATCAGATCAGCGTTTCAGAAGCCGGATCATGGGCGTGAGGATGCTGGCGATCTATCCCTTGCCGCTCGGACTGCTGATTGCCGGCGCGCTGATCCCCAGGATCGGCTACCAGGAGACGGCGATCAGCATGGTGGTCTGCGGACTGCTGCTCACGCTTGCACTGGCGATCACCTGGCGTCGGGACATCCTTCCGCGCGACGCACCCGGCAATGGCATGTAAATCGACCCTGGGGAATTTTCGCTGCGCACCAAGATCGTCCCGCGGCTCAGGTCACGACGGTATATCCCTCTTCCCGAATCGCCTCGACCAGACGCTCACGGGGCACGGCCGAGTTGATCACCACCTTGCCGGAATCGAGCTCAACCGAGACCGCCGCCGCATTGTCGAGAAGCTGTACCGCATGGGTCACTGCCTTCACACAGTGACCGCAGGTCATGCCTTGCACCTTGAATTTTTGCTGCATGGATTCACTCCTTCACGTCGGTTTCAACCATGATGCCTGTTGATATCACAGTTGCGATGTGGGAGAGGTGCGCGCCTGTCAAGCGAAGCGAAGCGAACGGTGCACACACGACCATCGGTTAACATCCCCTGAGCCCGCTGCATTCGAAGCAGGGCCAACAACAAGGAGATAAGCATGTTCAGTCACGTGATGGTCGGCGTAAACGATCTCGAGGTTTCAAAGAAGTTTTACGACGCCCTTCTCGGCACGATCGGCATCGGCCCCGGCGTCGCCAACAACAATCGCTATTTCTACCGCAGCCCCGCTGGCACTTTCGCAATCACCACGCCGATCAACGGCCAGGCCGCGACCTTCGGCAACGGCAGCACGCTCGGATTCCTGCTCGAGTCACCCGAACAAGGCGCTGCCTTTCATGCAGCCGGAATCGCCAACGGCGGCACGACCTGCGAAGACCCTCCCGGCTTTCGTGAAGGCCCGGCAGGCAAGCTCTATCTGGCCTACCTGCGCGACCCGGACGGCAACAAGCTTTGCGGCCTGCATCGCCCGCCCAAGAAGTAAGGCTCCCCACCCTCAACCCGCGTGGGTCGACCCGCGCGCCAGACTGAAGGACAAGCCATCATGAAAGCCGCGGTGTTTCACGGCCCACGCGATATCCGATTCGAGGACGTTCCCCGGCCCGAATTGAATGAGGGCGAAGCGCTGATGCGAATCAGAGCCTGCGGCATTTGCGGGTCCGATCTGCATACCTATCGTGAAGGCCTGTTTCTTCAGCTTGGGCTGCCGATCGAGCAGGGCCGAATTCTCGGCCACGAGTTCAGCGGCGAGATCGTGGAAATTCGCGGCGAGATGCCGTCTGTGAAGGTCGGCGGGCGCTACACCACGGTCAGCATGGGCGGCAACGCCGAGTTTTTGCGGATCACGCCCCAGATCGCCAGCCGCATGATTCCGATTCCTGACGACATCAGCTTCGAAGAGGCCGCAACCAACGAACCACTGGCCACCTCGATTCATGCGGTCAATCTGGCTGACCCGCAAGACGATCAGGTCCTGGTGATCATGGGCGCCGGCATCATCGGACTCGGGATCCTCCAATGCATCAAGGCACGCTGCAAGGCGCGCACGATTGTTGTCGACCTCTCGCCACGACGTCTGGCACTGGCCGAGCAACTCGGTGCTGATTTCACGATCAACGCCTCGCAGGAAGATGCGGTTGCCCGCCTGAAGGCCATGCACGGCGCGGCCGAATTGAGTCTGCTCGCATCCGCCGAGAGCGATATCGACACTGTCTTCGACTGCGCAGGCGCGACCGCCCATTTCAAAGGCACGACCGTCCTTGAGCAGGCCATCGGACTGGTTCGCCAGAACGGCAAGGTGATCGTGGTGGCGGTCTTTGAGCGCAAGATCGAGCTGGACATCAATGTGCTGGTGCGCAAGGGCATCCAGCTGGTCGGATCCTGGGCCTGGACGCCGGCCGACTTCGCCCAGGCGATGGAACTCATCAGCACACGAGCAATCGATCGCAAGCCGCTGATCACACACCGGTTTGCGCTTGAAGACGCCTCGCAGGCCTACGAAACACAGATCCAGGCCAATGAAGCCGTCAAAGTGGTGCTGACCCCTTGAGGCCTCACCGTCGACAGGCCCGCAGCAATGCGGGCTTTTTTTATTGCAGACCGACAGCCGGCAAAGACCATACGATCACGACCCCAGGAGACGCGATATGAGCCAGAGCTCGCACCAGTACACCTCGACCAATACCCGCATCCTGCTCGCCAAGCGCCCCTCAGGCTGGCCGGACGAGTCCTGCTTTCAGATCGAGACCTGCGCCGAGCCCGAGTGCGGCCCGCAAGACGTTACCGTTCAAGCGGTCTGGTTATCGCTTGACCCCTACCTGCGTGGCCGTATGGACGCCGGCCAGTCGTATGCACCCGGCTTTGCGCTCGGCAAGCCGATGGTGTCTAGGGTGGTCGGACGCGTGATCGAATCGCGCAATGAGCGCTTTCGCGAGGGAGATTTCGTCTGGGGCTTTCTTGATTGGGCGCTGCGCACGGTGGTGGCGCGAGGCGAAGGTCTGCACAAGATCGGGCCAGAGCTGGGGCGACCGAGCCTGGCGATTTCGGCGCTCGGCATGCCGGGGCTGACCGCCTGGGTCGGTGCGATCGAGCTTGGCAAGCCCAGCCCGGGCGACACCGTCTATATCTCGTCGGCGGCAGGCACTATCGGGCAACTTGCGGGGCAATTCGCCAAGCGCGCCGGCGCGCGCGTCGTCGGTTCTGTCGGCAGCGACGACAAGGTCGACTTCGTGCTCAAGCATTGCGGCTACGACGCCGCCTTCAATTACAAGACCCGCGACATGGACGAGGCGCTGAGCGAGTTGTGCCCCAAGGGCATCGACGTCTATCTGGACAATGTCGGTGGCACAACGCTTGAAGCCGCGCTGCGGCATGCGAATGTCGCTGCACGCTTTCCGCTGTGCGGCATGATCTCGCGCTACAACGACGTCAAGGATCCGGGCGTACGCGGCATGCAGCTGATGGTGTCCAAGCGAATCGCGATGACCGGCTACATCGTCTATGACCATGTGCACAAGCTGCCGGCCTATCAGCTTCGTGCTGCGCCCTGGTTCAATGCCGGCGAGATGACCTTTCACGAAGACATCGTCCATGGCATCGAACAGGCGCCCAAGGCCTTGCTGGGAATGCTCAAGGGCGATGCGCTGGGCAAAAAACTGGTTCAGGTCTGTGCCGCCTGACCAACCAGTACGGAGATCACCCTAATGACAACACGCAATGACCTGGCGGCCAGCTTCGCGCCGAACGATTCGGCGACGAGCCTCGGACCGCAAGGCCAGCGCGCACACCGGCTGGCCGTCGAACAGGCGGACCGCATTGCGGAGCGCTTCGAGGAGATTCGCGAGGGTGTCTGGAGCTTTGTGGGCAACGGTCTGTCGAACCAGACATTCGTGCAGGGGCCGCTGGGCGTGATTGCGATCGACACCGGTGAGTCGATCCAGGAAATGCAGTGCGCCATCGACCGTCTGCGCGAAAAAACTGACGCACCGATCGTCGCCGTGATTTACACGCATTTTCACTATGTGGCCGGCACCGCCGCCATACCCGGCAGCGAGTCGCTGCCGATCTGGTCGCACGCCAGGGTCGTCACCAATCGACAGCGCACCGGTGGTGAAATCGCGCCGATGTACCAGCGAGGTCTGGTGCAGCAATTTGGCATCCGGATGCCGCTTGATGGCGCCGACGGCGTGGTCAGCGTGGGCCTGGGGCCCTTTTTTCGCAACCCGGCGCATGCGCCCTTCACGACCGGCTTCGTGCCGCCGACCAATGTATTCGATACGCCTACCTCGGCCACGATTGCAGGCCTTCAGGTCGAATTCATGCCGGCGCCGTCAGACGCCGATGACTCGGTGACGATCTGGTTTCCGCAGCTGGGTGTGGCGGTCAACAATCTGGTGTGGCCGGCCCTCTTCAATGTGTTTGCGATCAGGGGCGAGGAATACCGCGACCCGAGAGTGCTCCTTGCCGGCCTGGACCACCTCAACGCACTGAATGCCGAGCATCTGGTCGGAGCCCACGGCCCGGCGCTGTCGGGGGCTGAGCAAATCAAGGCAGTGGTGACCGATTACCGAGATGCAATCCAGTTCCTGTGGGATCAGACGGTTCGCGGTCTCAACAAAGGCTTGTCGGCCGATGAGCTCACGCAGTTCGTGCAACTGCCCGAGCGCTTCAAGCGCACCTATTTCACGCAGCAGTTCTACGGTCTGGTCGAGCACCATGTCCGCCAGATCCAGACCGGCCTGATCGGCTGGTTCGATGGTGTCGAGTCGTCGCTCTTTCCGATGCCGCCACTGGAGCGTGCCAATCGACTGATCGCCGGCTTCGGCGGACGTGATGCGGTGCGACAGCAATCGATCGAGGCGCTCGCCGGCGACGATGTGCGCTGGGCACTTGAGCTCGCAAGCTGGTTGGTCAGATCGCAGCCGGGGCCGCACGGCCGGGCCGATGGCGGCTCGCCTGAAGAACGCGCTCAGCTGGCTGCGGTGCTGCGCACGATCTCTCAGCGTACAACCTCAGCCAACGTCCGAAACTGGTGCGCGACCCGTGCCCTCGAACTCGAGGGTCGGCTCGAATTCGCTCGCCTGAGGGGACACAGCTTTCGGGCCCCCGAGGTGGCGGATGCACCCGAAAACTCGATCAAGGTCTTGCGTGTCCTGCTTGACCCCGAACTGGCAAGCGCTGTCGATTGCGAGTTCGGGGTGGACTTTGGTGGCGACATTCGGGTCGGACTGCACATTCGCCGAGGCGTCGCCATCCCGACATCGGGCGAAGGGGCGACCATCGCATGGCGCATTTCGCCTCAGGACTGGGGCCAGGTGCTGGCCGGCAAATCAAGCATCGACGAGGCCTTCGAGGCGGGCAAGATCACCATGACCCGCGGCAACTGGGGCCAGGCCAGGACTGCGCTGGCCTGCTTCGATCATCCGTCGCTCAGTCGCTGAAGCCGACAAATACCGCGGCTTCATCGACCGATTTGCGCTGCGACACCACCGCGTTGGCCGGAAAGGTATCGTCCGGCCAGCCCATCGCCACACAGGTCTGGATGACCTGATCGTCGGGGATACCGGCTTCGGCACGCACGACGGGTGATTGCATGATGCCCTGGCTGTTGATGACGCAACCGAGTCCACGCGACCAGGCAGTGTTGACCAGAGCATTGACCACGCCGCCGCAGTCGAAGGGCGCAATGTCGCCGCCGTGGATAGAACGATCGTAGGTCACGACGATCGAGACCGGCGCATCGAACTGGCGAAAGCCGCGCAGCACCCAGTCCTGGCGCTTTTCCTTGTTGTCGCGCTCGATACCCATCGCAGCGAACAACTGCTTGGCAATACCGATCTGGCGCTCGCGATGGACACCGTCATAGCCCGGGCCCATGCGGAATTCGCGCGAATCAGGCACACCGGCCAGGTTGCGCTCGACATTGCCCTGGCGGATGCGATCGAGCACATCGCCGGTGACAACATAAAAATTCCAGGGCTGTGTATTGAGCGAGGTCGGCGCACGCATCGCAATTTCGAGAACTTCCCGGATCAGCGACCTGGGCACCGGCTTCTTGAGATATCCGCGGATACTGCGGCGTCCCTGAACGACATCATCAAATTGCATTGCTGTCTCCGACATGGTTGGATGGGTCGTTGTCCCATGGGCCGCGGCCAAGTGGAAACGGCTTGTCGAGCTCTGATCCGACTTCAAGGTCCAATACTATCGCGACACGCAGACCGCCAATCGCGAGCCTGCCGTCGTGACCATCGCCAGTGAGACAAGCATGCCCACCATGACCTTCAGCAGCGGTCGAATCAGAAAGGCCGACTACGACAGCGCCACGCGCCAACTCGAACTGCATTGGGACAACAAGTCCGTCACCGCCTACAAGAATGTGCCGGAAGAGGTCTATCGGCGACTATGCAGTTCACCCAATCCGGCAACTTACTGGGAGGACCGGATCGCGGATGAGTACCCGAAGGGCACTCCGGTCACACCTTCGACCGATGCGCATGCCGCCAGGAAACTAAGTGACCTTTTTGGCGGCGACTGATGCAGCGATGGCGCTGGAGCGAGTCGCCAGAGGCAAAAGAGTAAAAAACGCGGCAACTATTCGATGACTGGCAGCCAGACACCGACGGACTGACTCGCGCCCGGGTCGCTTCCGGCGGTATCGTCAGACGGATACGATGCCACGAGAGACGCTCAGTCGATGAACAGGAAATTGATGCTGGTTTTGTACCTGGTGCTTTTCATTTGTTCATTGCCAGAAATCGCATCGGCGCAGACCACACCGCCCGGTACAGGCACTGAAAATGAATGTGGCGTTTTTGAAGGCAACCTGACTTTCAAACTCGCAGATGGCAAGACCGGCTGCGTCAAGTCGCTGATGACCAAGCTGAATTATTCGGCTGACAACCGCGACCGAATTCTTCGTGCAGCCGACATGAACGGGGCACCGAGAACATTTGTCTGGCTCATCTCTGACGTCAAAGCCTGCCCGACCCTGACCTGGATCTCATCCCCGATGGATACCAGTCGAGAAGCCGCCGAACAGCGGATTTTTGCCGAATGTCAGAAGGAACTTGATTCCAGGGTCGTCAAGCTTGGACGCACCCCCGGCCCGCAGTGCCAATGTGAGCTCGTCGTTCGGGATGGCGTGTCGCCGCTCACCGGCATTGCCCTTCAAAAGCGAATCAACGACATCCTTGAAGCTCGCGCGAAACCTCAGCCACGCGCCGATCAGCTTGCCTCAAACCCTCGTGAGACAGCCACCACCTCGGCCGGCAATGTACCCGCGATCAAGCCGCCGGCCACTGGCACACCGGGTACCCCATCACCATCTCTGGTGACCCAGGCGCCCGCGACCGCGCCGTCCGCTCAACCCGCCTACCAGAACGCCGTCGCGACCGCGTCACCTGCTGCCAATCAGACCACCAAGGCAACTGTGTCCGTGCCGCCCCCTGCCGGGCCATCTGCCACAGCCGCACCGGCTCAGATTTTTGCCCATCGCAAGGCACTCGTGATCGGCAACGACAACTACACCTCAGTCTCGAAACTGCTCAACGCCCGAGCCGACGCCAATGCCCTGGGCAAAGTGCTCGTCGAGCTGGGCTACAAGGTCACGGTTCGCCAGGACCTGAATGAAAAAGAGATGAAGTCGGCATTGCGGCAATTTCGCAATGAAGTCGAAGGCGGTGATGAAGTGCTCTTTTTCTACGCTGGCCATGGTGTCCAGCTTGGATCGGCAAACTACCTGCTGCCAATCGACATCAAGGGTGACAGCGAAGAACAGGTCAAAGACGAAGCCATCGAATTGCAGCGCATTCTCGACAGCTTCAATGAAAAGCGCGTCAAATTGGCTCTCGCTGTCATCGATGCCTGCCGGGACAATCCGTTTCCCAAGAGCGGTCGCGCCATTGGTGGCCGAGGGCTCGCGCCGACAACCGCAGCCACCGGGCAGATGGTGGTCTTCTCGGCGGGATCAGGTCAGCAGGCACTGGATAAGCTCGGCCCTGGCGACAGAGATCCGAATGGCTTGTTCACACGCGTTTTTCTCAGCGAGATTCGGACACCCGGGGTCAGAGTCGACAACGTGATTCGCGAAGTCAGAAAGAAGGTTGTTGACGCAGCGAAGTCGGTCGGTCATGAGCAGGTCCCGGCCATCTACGACCAGGTCGTCGGCGACTTTTACTTCAAGAGATAGGCGTTCACCATGCGATCGTTCGTGCCTGTTTTTCTCGCTTTCGCGGGATACCTGTTTCATGCTGCAGGCGCCTTTGCGGCGCCGCTGATCATGACTGAAGAAGCGGCGCTTCCAGATGCCCACTCTGGCCCAGGCACCAGAGGTATCGGTCGAGGCCCGGGCATCAAAGTCACTTCTCCCGCCGACGGCGCTTCGCTGAAATCCCCCTTCGTTCTGAAGCTCGATTTCGAAACGCGTGGAGGCGTCCAAATCGACCCCGGTTCGGTCAGGGTGGCTTATCTCAAAGCGACACCGATCGATTTGACACCTCGTCTGAAAGGCGCGATTTCCGCAGCCGGGATCAATTTTGCGAACGCCGAAGCACCCGAAGGCAAGCATGTCCTGAAAGTGTCCGTGAAGGATATTGATGGGAGAGAAACGAATTCGGTTGTGACGCTTATCGTCGGCAAGTAGCCGATGAAGTGTCCTTACTGCGTCTCCGAGCTTCCAGACGAAGCAGTCGTCTGCAGGGTGTGCAAGAGAGACCTGTATCTCTTCAAGCCGCTGCTCGGAAAGATCACAGAACTGGAGGCGCGTCTCAGCTCAGGGCCAGATGCGTCAGCCCTCGAAGCAAGGATCACCGAGCTCGAACTGACGCTGGCGAACCGATCACAGGCCACGTCACCACAGACCATCGATGCCGGAAACGCTAGGGCGGTAAAGCGAACGTTCAGGGCCAGTGACATTCTTTTCTTTCTGATCGCGCCACTTGCAGTGCTGCTGATCGCTCACGCGCTGATCACGATCGTCTATGACGCACCGCTGATTTACCTGCGAATCGTTTCGATCATTCTGCCGCTTCCTTTCGGGTTTTTTCTTTTTCGTCGCGGCGCCGGAAATTTCGCCCTGTGGTTTGCAGCGGCCCTGTTGCTTGCTGTCGCCTCGGTCGTTGGCATGAGCGCATCCACCAGCGCGGTCGACCACACCCCGATCTGGCCCCAGTCGGCGATCGAATGGCGCGAGGTTCTGGAGTACTCGGCAAGTATTGCCTTCAGCTTTCTCGCAGGGATGGTACTGGGCGGAATTCGCTCGGGTCGGCAGACACAGTCTGGCGAAATCGATCCGACAGGATGGTCATATCGCATCGCCAGCCTTGGTCGCAGCGGCCAACTTTCGCTTGAGTCCTTTCATGAGCGAGTAAAAGCCCTGTCTGAGTTCGGCGCCACGACCGCAGCCCTGGGTGCCACGGCAGCGTCGATCTATACCGGGCTCAAGGGCGTTTTGGGCGCATAGGGTGCTCCTGACTTCAAATATTGCGCACCAAGGCGCCACGCAATCTGATCTTCGGATATAAGCTCACAACGATGAAGCGACCTCTTGCTCTTGGCGGTTTGATCCTTGGACTTCTTCTGGGTACGACGGGCATCAGTGCCCATGCGGTCGAGGGCCGATACGCACTCATCGTCGGGATTGGCAACTACTCCGAAGCGTCCAATACACCGCCATTGAAAGGCGCTCCGCGCGATGTCGACAACGCGCGAAAGATGGCGCTCGCCATCGGCGTGGACCCTGCTTCGATCACAGAGTTGCGTGACAGCGCCGCAACAAAGCCTCGAATTCTTCGGGAGTTGGCCAAGCTTCAAGACACCGTCAAACCTGGCGATCGAGTCTTTATTTACTGGACGGGCCATGGATCACGATACGCGGGGCCAAACGGCTGCGTCGAAGGCTTGCAAACCTATACAGACGGCGTGTTCACGCAAGCGGATGTGATGAGCGAGGCGGAGTTGGCGGTCCATCTTCAGCCGATCAGCAAGGTGGCCGACAAAGTGCTGACGGTGATGGACGCCTGTTTCTCAGGCGGTGTCATCAAGGGCAGTACACGAGGCCTCCTGGAATCGAGCCGGCCGCAGGCCAAGTTCAATGATCAGTCGGGTGGCCAGTGCGATGTCGGGATCAATCAGCCTCGCACCCGAGGTCTTCTGAGCGAAATCTCCAGACTTGGCGTCAGGCAGGAAAACTTTGTGCAGATCGCTGCCGCCGCAGATAACGAAGTCAGCTGGGACAGCGAGGTTTACGGCGGGATCGCCACCAACGCCCTGGCCCAGTGCCTGCTTGGCGAGGCACGGGATCTCAACAGCAGCGGCGCGGTATCACTTGAGGAGGTGCGGATCTGCGCGCAGGTCCGCATGAACAGCCTCATGGAACCCTACCGGCAACTGGGCATGGCGCCCTCGACGCTGCAGATCAAAGGCAACCGCAACCTGGTGATTGCGCCTGCAACGCCCGCTCAGGCGCTTGCCTCTCGGCCGCCGGTCGATTCTCCGCCGCCCGCACCGTTGCCACCGACCACAACCGTGGCGGTGCCACCCAGACAGCCGATCCGCACGTCCGATCTGCCGGGGTCAGTCGCTACGCCGCCCCAAGGGGCTGGGGTGATTCAATCCCAACCGGTGATCACTTCGATTCAAGAGCCGTTACCGCCCTCGCCGATTGGTTCGCGCGGAACGCTTGAAGACATTTTCAATCAACGCGACCCGCGCATCCAGATCGATGTGTCGGCACCGAAGCAACTCACGATCGGTCGTGACCGCTTTGCATTCTCGGTAAAGCCTTCAAACGACGGCTACCTTTATGCGGTACTGCTGGGTAGCGATGAGAAAAGTTTCTATCTCCTCTTTCCAAACAAACTCGATGCAGATAACCGAGTCAAGGCCAACCAGACGTATTCAATGCCGCGCGCGGGTTGGCAGGTTGGCGCAGCCGGGCCTGAAGGCACCGACCGGATTCTCTTTGTGCTCAGTCAATCGCCGCGCGATCCGAAGATCTTTGCGAGCGATGACAGCAGCGCGGGCGGTCCTTTCTCATATTCGGTCGCTGATTTCGGCTCAAGACAGCGGCTGCTTGATTTTTTTCTGGGCAAGGGTGTCAAGGGCCGTAACGCTGCAATGGGTGCAGCAATGATCGAGGTCGAGGAAGTACGATGAAATCTCTGATGGCATTGATTCTGCTTCTTGTTACACCGCTGCTCGCAGCAGCCCAGGTTTCGCAGGGGGTCAAGGCGCCCGTCGCCAACGCATCAGTCGACGAACTGGTCGATGCACTGAAGCCGCAGGTCGTCACCCGAGGCCTCGGCAGAAACCTCACCGTGGAGCCCTCGAAGATCGACCTGAGCGTGAACTTCGAGTTCAACTCGGCCACCCTGCGCCCCGAGAGCATTCCCTTGCTGGAGCGATTGGCCGCTGCGATGAAAACCGACCAGCTGGCGCAGTCAGGGTTTCAGGTCGAGGGGCATACCGATGCAACCGGCAGCATGCCGTACAACGACGCACTGTCGGTTCGACGAGCACAGACGGTCGTTGAATTCCTGATCCGAAACAAGATCGATCAGTCGCGGCTGCAATCGATCGGCAAGGGCTCGAGCGAACTGCTTGTGCCCGACGATCCAGCGGCTGCAGCAAACCGGCGGGTCAGAATCTCGTCGGTCGAAATGCGGTAAGGCTGTCAACCGCTGCGCGCCGACCGCGCCCGTCTGCCTGGTCCGCAGGCTTGCCTGTCTCGACGGCGAGCCCACGACGCACCGGCTTCGCGGCTATCATGACCGTAGCCCCACCGACACTTACCCTCAGGTCACCATGCTCGAAGGAATCAAGGTTCTCGATCTGTCGCGCGTCATCGCGGGACCTTATTGCGGAATGCTGCTTGCTGATCTAGGCGCCGATGTCATCAAGGTCGAGCGGCCTGGCGCTGGCGACGACATGCGTCATATCGGCGGCAAGGACGGCATCAGCCCGGCCTTCGCGGCGGTAAACCGCAACAAGCGCGGTATCGCGATCGACCTGAAAAAGCCCGAGGGCCGCGATCTCGCGCTGATCCTCGCGGCCCGCGCCGATGTGGTCATCGAGAACTTCCTGCCGGGCACTGCCGCCGAGATGGGTCTCGGATACGAGGCGGTGCGCGCACGCAACCCGGCGATCATTTATGCGTCGGTCTCCGGCTTCGGACAGGACGGCCCGAAGGGTCACAAGCCGGGCTACAACGGCGTGGCGCTCGGCATGAGCGGCATCAGTGCACTCACCGGCGTACCCGGCGGGCCGCCGCTGCGCCCGGGAGGATCGATGGCCGACGCGGCCAGCTCCTATATGGCTTTCGCGATGATCAACGCGGCGCTGGTCCATCGCCTGCGGACCGGTCAGGGCCAGCACATCGACGTCAACCTGCTGTCGTCGGCGCTCGGCCTGCTGCCCGACCCGGCGGCCAACTACCTGACCGGCGGCGTTGTGCCCGCGCGCGCAGGTAATCGCAACGCAGTGGTCTGTCCGGCTGAGGTGTTCGAGACGAAGGACGGACTCATCAGCATCACACTGCTGAATCCGGCGCAATGGGGCCGCTTTTGCGATGCACTGGGCGACTCGCCGCTTGGCCTTGACCCGGCCTTTGCCAACAATGCGGCGCGCATCGCCAATCACCCCGCCCTTCGCGCACGCATCGACCCGATCTTCCGCTCCCGCCTGACCGACGATTGGGTCGATCGCATGGAGGCCGCATCAATCGCAGCCGGGCCGGTCTACGAGTTCCCGCAAGTCTTCGAAGACGACCAGGTCAAGCATCTGGGTCTGATCGCCGAGGTCGACCAGCCGGGCATCGGGCCGATGCGCGAGTTGGGATTTCCGGCACGCGCCTCGGGCTGGAAGGCAAGCGTGCGCAGACCCGCACCGGCCATCGGCGAGCACACACTCGAAGTGCTGCGCGAGGCAGGTGTTACCGAGGATCGGATCCAGCAGGCATTGAAAGACAGGGTGCTGCAGGCGACCTGATGCAGGCGACCTGATGCAGGCAAAGCCTGCGAGGGCAAGGTCAGCGCACCGGGTCGATCAGCGTGGGGACTGCAAGCACGCGCATCAGCGCCAGTCGAACTTCGATTCAATCAGCCGCTGCATGAAGGTGTCGCAGTCGGCAAGCTGCTGCAGCGACACGAATTCATCGGGTCGGTGCGCATCGTCGATGCTGCCAGGCCCGATGATGACCGTCGGAATGCCTGCCTCGGAGAAGATGCCGGCTTCGGTACCGAAGGTCACCTTGCCCGCACCCTGTGTGCGCGCGAGCCGGCGCGCGTAGTTCACGATCGGCGCTGTGTCTTGCACAACGAAAGCCGGCACGCCAGCGAGAAACTCCACCTCGCAGCCGGTCTCGGGTGACTCGCGTTTCATCTGCGCATCGAGCTGGGCGGCGAAGTCACGGATCTGCGCATGCAGGGCCTCAAACGAGGTGCCAGGCATGGTGCGCAGATCGACGGTCAGCTCGCAATGATTCGGCACGATATTCTGAGCGGTTCCACCGGCAATGGTGGTGGTCTGGATGGTGCTGAAGGGCACAGGAAAACCCTCATCACGCGGCTCGTCTCGCACGAAGCGCGCGGCCACCTCACGCATGAACACCACCAGCTGCGCGGCGTATTCCACCGCATTGACACCATGGGTGGGCATGGCGGAGTGAGCTTCGCGCCCCCGGAAACAGCAGCGCAGTCGCCAGGTACCTTTGTGCGACACCACCGGTTGCATGAGGGTCGGCTCACCCACAATGCATCCCGCCGGCTGAATGCCTGCTTCCTGCAGATCCTTGATGAGCTCGTGCACGCCAAAGCAGCCGACCTCTTCGTCATACGAAAACGCGAAGTGCACTGCACTGGGCAGATTGGCCTGCAGGATGGCCGGCGCCGCAGCCAACGCGCTCGCGATATAGCCCTTCATGTCGGCGGTGCCACGCCCGAAGAGCTTGCCGTCACGCTCGGTGACCTTGAACGGATCGCTATGCCAGTCCTGGCCGTCAACCGGCACCACGTCGGTGTGCCCTGAAAGCACGATGCCTGGCGCTCGGCCATCGCCCAGGGTGGCGAACAGATTGGCCTTGCGCCGATCAGGATCCCAGGTCAGGCGAGACACCACACCCAGCCTCGCCAGTTCATCGCGAACCCATTCGATGAGCCCGAGGTTGGAATTACGGCTGACGGTATCGAACCCGACCAGCGTGTGCAGAATCTCGAGGGTCCGCGCACTGGGGCGGCCGGCATCAGACGATGCAGCCGCGTCGCGGGAAGCAAAACCGGGAACAGTCTGGATCAGAGCCATGGCGTGCAGGAATGGTAAGCGTCGACCGAACGAGCTTACCGCAGCCAGCGCAGGGTGCAGTGCCAGCACCGCCGTCGGGGTGGCTCGCTGGCTGGCGGTTATCCGATCACGGCATCGTCGCCGACCAGCTCCAGGTAAGCATCTTCCAGGGTCACAGCTTGAACGCTGACCGCGCTGACCTCCGGACCGTCCAGCGCATCCACCACCTCGCGCAAACTGACATGGCGCGGAAGCAGACAGCTGAGTTGCCCCGCACGCTGGAGTACGACCCAGCCCTGACTGTGCGCGCGCCGTATGGTCGCGGCATTGTCTCGCGACTGCAGCTTGGCCACCGCCTGACCGGGTACACGGGCCAGCAACTCAGGCACGGTGCCCAGAGCCGCCACCCGTCCAGACTGCATCAGCGCGACGCGGCTGCACAGGCGTTCGGCCTCGGCGAGCTGATGACTGGTCATCAGGATGGTGGTGCCGCTGTCGCGCAGGCCTTCGATCAGCCGCCACAGGTCGAGTCTTGCGGCAACATCAACCGCCGCCGTTGGCTCGTCCAGTATCAGGAGTTCGGGGCGATGCATCAGTGCCACGGCCAAATGCAGGCGCTGCTGCCAGCCACCCGAGAGTCGGCCTACCCGGGTGGTCGCATGCGGACCCAGACCAAAACATTCCATCAGTTCGTTGACGCGTGCGTGGCGCTGAGCGGCTGGCAGCCCGTGAAGACGGCCGAAAAAGTGCAGGTTTTCCTGAGGCAGCAAGTCAGGATAGAGCGCGCAGTCTTGCGCGCACAGGCCTACCCGCGCGCGGGCACCGGCACCGAGTTGGGCCATGGGTTGGCCCATCAGTTGAACCTGTCCGGCATCGGC
Organism: Bordetella parapertussis; assembly: GCA_945883285.1. GTDB lineage: Bacteria > Pseudomonadota > Gammaproteobacteria > Burkholderiales > Burkholderiaceae_E > UBA4615. Next base: position 29,798 of record CAMCXH010000014.1, read on the forward strand.
CTGCAGCAATTGGCAGACGATGTTCAGCACGGTGGACTTGCCACAACCGTTCGGACCCAGCAGGCCCATGACCTCACCGCGCTGCACCTGCAAGCTGAAACCGTCGAGCACCTGCCGACCGGCAAAACGCTTGTGCAGGCCTTCGATCGCCAGGGCAACTGTCATGGACGCTGCTCCAGTACCAGCAGTTGCCGATAGGACCTGACACCCAGCGCGAGTGAAAGGCCACAGAACACCACCAGGAAAGCCAGCTCGAAACGCAGCTCGGTCACTCCCATGCTGTAGGCCGCCACGCCCTTGAAGGCCTGGTTCATGTGCAGCATGGGGTTCAGCTGAGCCACTGCCTGCATGGTGCTCGGCATGATTTCAAGCGGAAAGAAGGTGCCACCCAGGACCAGCAACGGTACACCGATGGCCGACAGGGCGACCACCACCTCTTCGCTGCGCCGGGCAAATCGTGCACCCAGAAAAAACCCCATACCAACGTAAGCAAACACCGAGAGCAACAGGATCAACCCACCCAGCCACAGGCTGCCGTGGTAACGCGCACCGATGAGCCGGGCAATGCTGTAGAGCATCACCACTTGCACCACTGCCAGCAACAACTGCGCCAACACCACGCCAAGGAAATAGGCTGCCGGATGCAAGGGTGAGGCCAGCAAACGGCGCAGGGTACGGCGCTCGCGCTCGGCTGCGATGATCGCCACCGTCCCGCCGAGACAGCTGAAAAACAGCGCCGCACCCATCAGAATGCCTGCTGCTGCCGCATCCAGGCCGGCTCGCATGCTGTCGTTATGCGCATAGACCAGCCCGAACAGCAGCATCATCGCCGCTGGAAACACAGCCCAGAAGATCAGGCCTCGCCGCTGACGCCACTGCTCCACCAGCAGGCGCTGGGCGACGGCGAGGGTCTGTTCGAGCAGCAGGCGTCGAGGGGACATGAAGTGACTTGGGCAATGATCAAACGGTCGATGTCGCGACCTCGGGCATCCGAACAAATCGACCGACCGCATTCGGCGAGATTGTACGTCTCGGCCGCCAATACGCTGCCGGACCTGAATGGACAGGCGGTCAGCGCTGCGCTGATGAAATCGGCTGAACCCAGCGCGAACCGGCAGATACGTCGGCATTTATCGCGCGCGATTTTTCTGCCGCCCGATCTTTGCATCGAAGGCGAGCCGTTGATTCAGACATGGCTGCGCGAGTTCAGGCGGATCATCGAATGCGTGGCGAGTGAGGCCAGCGTGCATGCGAGTACGCCTGCGATCGACATCAGATAAAGGACCATCACCATCTGAAACCCATCAGGGATCATGTCAGAACAGACCGATCACCCTGCCCTGCTCGTCAAGGTCAATCTGCTCGGCAGACGGCAGCTTGGGCAGACCCGGCATGGTCATGATGTCGCCGCAGACCATCACGACGAACTCGGCACCCGCTGACAGCCGCACCTCGCGTACGTTCACGGTGTGGTCAGACGGCGCGCCGCGCAGCGCCGCGTCGGTCGAAAAGCTGTACTGCGTCTTGGCCACGCACACCGGGTAGTGGCCGTAGCCGGCATCTTGCAGGCGCTGCACCTGCGCCTTCACATCGGAGGACGCGCTGATGCCGGCAGCGCCATAAATCTTTTGAGCCAGCGTCTCCATCTTTTCCCACAGCGGCAGGGCGTCATCGTAGGCAAAGCGTACCGGCGTGATCTGATCTCGGGGCTGCTCGCACAAGCGCACTACCTCTCGCGCCACGTCGGATGCGCCACGCCCGCCCTCGGCCCAGTGGCGCGCGGTGAGCACCGGCACGCCCAAGGCGCCGATGCGCTGGCGCAGCAATTCGTGCTCAGCCTCGGTGTCGGCAATGAAGTGGTTGATCGAGACCACGCAGGGCAGCCCGAACACCTCGCGCAGATTGCGGACATGGCGCTCAAGGTTTGCCAGGCCACGACCCAGTGCGGGCAGGTCCTCGATGCTCAGTGCATCCAGGTCAACACCACCGTGATACTTCAGCGCCCTCACGGTGGCGACGACAACGGCGCAGTCGGGGCGCAGCCCGCTCTTGCGGCATTTGATGTCGATGAACTTCTCGGCCCCGAGGTCTGCGCCGAAGCCGGCCTCGGTGACCACATAATCGCCCAACTTCAGCGCCGCCTGAGTCGCAATCACACTGTTGCAGCCATGCGCGATGTTGGCAAACGGGCCGCCGTGCAGGATGGCCGGATTATTCTCCAGCGTCTGCACCAGGTTCGGCGCCAGCGCGTCTTTCAGCAGTACAGTCATCGCGCCATGCACCTTCAGGTCGGCAGCGCGTATCGGTTGGCGGTCGCGCGTCTCGGCCACCACGATGCGGCCCAGCCGCGCCTTCAGATCTGCCAGCGAGGTGGCCAGGCAGAAGATGGCCATGACTTCGGACGCGACGACGATGTCGAAGCCGTCCTGACGCGGGTAGCCGTTGCCTGGCCCGCCCAGCCCGGCAGTGATGTTGCGCAGCGCACGGTCGTTCATGTCGATCACCCGTTTCCAGGTAATTCGCCGCATGTCGATGCCCAGCGCGTTGCCATGGTGGATGTGATTGTCGATGGCCGCGGCCAGAAGATTATTGGCCGAGGCGATGGCCGCGAAGTCACCGGTGAAGTGAAGGTTGATGTCTTCCATCGGCACCACCTGCGAATAACCACCGCCAGCGGCCCCGCCCTTCATGCCGAACACCGGCCCCAGGCTCGGCTCGCGCAGCGCAATCACCGCCTTTTTGCCGATGTGGTTCAGCGCGTCGCCCAGGCCCACCGTGGTGGTGGTCTTGCCCTCGCCGGCCGGCGTGGGGCTGATCGCGGTGACCAGCACCAGCTTGCCGTCGGGCCGGTCGCGCATCGACTCGAGGTAACCCAGGTCGATTTTCGCCTTGTAGTGACCGTAGGGCACCAGTTGCGCATCGGCGATGCCGAGGCGTTCTTGCGCCAGGTCGGTAATGCGGCGCAAGGTGGCGCGTTGGGCGATGTCGATGTCGCTGAGTCGCAAGGCAGGCTCCGAAGTGGGGGAAGGCGCGGCGAATTGTCGCGCTGGCGCGCCCCGCTCGGTCTCAGACGCATTTTAGCGTTCTACTCACTGCATCGCCCGGAATTGGCAACGCCATTTGTGGCAATCTGGTGTGCCTTCGGCGCCTTGCCCGCTACAGCAGGTGCGCTGCTCGGGCCCCGATTGTTGCACTGGCTGGGTTTTCAACGATCTCATCGCGCATCGTTCAATCGGATGCTCGCGCATAACGCTTAACCGAGCCTTCACCACATGGAAACCATCTCAGTCTTTCCGCTCTCGACCGGCCT
>CAMCXH010000015.1 GCA_945883285.1 Bordetella parapertussis
ACAAGCATCCGCCGACCCTGTCGGTACGCAACCGCCGCGGCGCCGACGAATCGCGGGTGATCAAGCATCCGGCCTATGTCGAGATGGAGCGTATCGCCTACTGCGATCTCGGTCTGGCGGCGATGTCGCATCGCCCGGGCGTGCTCGGCTGGCCGCAGGCCATGCCGGCTGCCGCCAAATACGCCCTGACCTATCTGCTGGTGCAGGCCGAATTCGGCCTGTGCTGCCCGGTCTCGATGACCGACTCGCTCGCCCGCACGCTGCGCCGCTATGGCGAGCCCGAACTCATCGAACGCTGCCTGCCGCTGCTCACCGCCCTCGACTTCGATGCCCTGCACCAGGGCGCGATGTTCATGACCGAGCAGGGCGCGGGCTCAGACGTTGCCAGCACCGCCACCCTGGCACATCAGCGACCCGACGCGAGCTGGGCGCTGCACGGCGACAAGTGGTTCTGCTCCAACCCGGACGCCGGTTTTGCGATGGTGCTGGCGCGCAGCGAATCGCCCGACACGCACCCGGGCCTGAAGGGCGTCTCGCTCTTTTTGCTGCCGCGCACCCTGCCCGACGGCACGCCCAACACCTATCGCATCCTGCGCCTCAAAGACAAGCTCGGCACGCGCTCGATGGCCAGCGGCGAGATCCGCCTCGAAGGCGCCACCGCCTGGCTGGTCGGCGAGCGCGGTCGCGGCTTTCAGCAGATGGCCGACATGGTCAACAACTCGCGCCTGTCCAATGGCGTGCGGGCGGCCGGTCTGATGCGCCGTGCGCTCACCGAAGCCCTGCATGTGGCCCGCCACCGGGTGGCCTTCGGCAAGCCGCTGATCGAACTGCCCCTGATGCGCCGGCAACTGCTCAAGATGATGCTGCCGACCGAGCAGGCCCGCACCATGGTCTTTCAGACTGCCCAGGCGCTGGCGCGCGCCGACGCCGGCGAGCCCGGTGCCGCCGCGCTCGCGCGCATCCTCACGCCGCTGATCAAGTTCCGTGCCTGTCGCGATGCGCGGCGGGTCACCGGTGACGCGATGGAAGTGCGCGGCGGCTGCGGCTATATCGAGGAGTGGTCAGACGCCCGGCTGCTTCGCGATTCGCACCTCGGCTCGATCTGGGAAGGCACCAGCAACATCGTGGCGCTCGACGTCCTGCGAGCCATCCGGCGCGATGACGCGCTGCCCGCGCTGCGTGCCCATGTCGATGCCCTGATCGCCGATGGCGAGCCCGCCGGCCCCGAGTTCGTCACCGCGCAGGAACGCGTCATCGACCGCGCCTTCGCACTCGCCGCCGATGCCGCGGCCCACGACCATGCGCATCTGGCCCGTCAGGCGGCCTCCGGCCTGTACCACGTGGTGACGATGGCCGGCCTGCGCTGGGAGGCCCGTCAGGCCCGACTGCCGCAGCGGGCCACGCTCGCGAGGCTCGTCCTCGCCCACCGACTGGCACCGCGCGATCCGCTCGCCGCCAGCGCCGACGAACTTGACGCCGACTCTGGCCTGCTGCTGCAGGCGCCCTGACCACCGCAAAACCGTCATCTTCGGCTGGCATCCTGCGAAAATTGTCTTGTTTCTGCAATGGCCGTTCATTGCAGACATCTTTCAGGAGCCAGAATGCGTCAACTCGACAACCCAGCCTCATCCCTGCCGACCTCGTCGACAAACAGCCTCTCCGATGCGCTTGAATTTCTGAAGGCCTTCCTTCGCGACCCGAATGCCACTGCGGCAATCGTGCCGAGTTCCAGGTTTCTGATCGGGCGGGCTGCAAGAAATGCCAGGGTGAGCGAGGCAAAGAGTGTTGTCGAGCTCGGCCCCGGTACCGGCGGCAGCACCCGCATCCTGCTGGGTCAGATGTCGTCCAAGGCCCGGCTGCTCACCATCGAGATGAATCCCGAGTGTCATGAGCATCTGCGCCGCAATGTGATCGATGCGCGCCTGCAATCCGAGTGCAGCAGCGCCGAGAGACTGGTCGAACTGATGGCTGCGCATCGCCTGCCCGCAGCCGATGCGATCATCTCGGGCATTCCGTTTTCGACCATGCCGGTCGAGGTCGGTGACCGGATTGCCGCCGCTATCGCCGCCTCGCTGGCCCCCGGCGGTCGCTTCGTCGCTTACCAATGGACGCCGCGCGTGGCCGATCGCACCATTCCTTATCTGGGCGAACCCAAGCGCGAGTGGGAGTTGCTCAACATTCCGCCGATGCGCCTGTTTACCTGGATCAAGCCAGCGGCCTGAGCGGCGCGCTGCAGCCCGCTACTGGGTCCGTACGATCTCGTCGGTGATCCGCCAGTCACCGTCGAGCCAGGCGACGATCTCGCGGGCGCCGTCGTGATTGATGCCGGCATAGCGTTCGCGCAGCACCGCCGCCTGCTCGCCCAGGCGGTCGAGCCCGGTATCCTGCAAGGCGATCAGATCGCCCACCACCTGCTCGGCCAGCGACTCACCGAGCACCTCGCGGCTGGCCTGGCGCAGCGCTGCGCCGTAGGCATAGTGCTCGTCACCCAGCCGATAGCGCGCAGCCAGCGTGATCGCCGGAATGCATCCAATTACCGGCTGCAACGCGGGGTTGATCGCATGGCCGGCCAGCAGCGGTGCATTGGACGCCGGCCGTCCGGTTGCGGCGCGCAGGTGCAATGACTGCGACATCCGCTGCCCGTCGTTGACCGGATAGTTGTCCCAGAGCACCGGCTTGCGCCCGAGCGTCTGAGCCAGCTCGCGCAGATGCGACGCGCCATATTCGCGCGAACACACTTCCTCGCCGGTCCAGAAGACCGCCACCGCCGGATCGAGCAGACGCCCCAGCTGCGCCAGATAGCCAGGCGGGCGACGGCCGAACACCCGATCGAGCACCGGATCATCGCTGTAGTAGCTCGGACAGACATAGAGCCGCCCGGCCCGCGTCCGGTCGCCGACAAATGCCGCGATCGATGCCTGCCGGGCAGCGAGCGTCGGATCATCGCCGCGGATGTCGTCAAAGAGCAGCGCGAGTTCATCCAGCCCGACCGCCGAGTCGAGCAGCTGCAAGCGCGCCGCCAGCCGGCCCCAGTCGGGGCTGTCAGCGGCGGCGTCGAATTCGTGAGGTGACAGGCCGACACCGAATCGAACCCCAAGCGAACGGCAGTGCCCGGCAAACGCCGCCAGATCATCGAGGTCGGATTCGCGCACAGGATCGCGCCACCCCCGTCGCAAGTGGCCAGCGGCCTTGGGCGCGTAGAGAAAGAATCGATAGCCGTGCGCTGCGAGCGTCGTGATGACCTGCGAGCGCTGCGGCCAGCTCCAGGGCCGGCCATAGTAGCCTTCGATGATGCCGAGATCGATTGGCAACGGCGGCATGGTCAGAAAGCCCCTGTAGAGGCACTGTGCGGTGTGCATTGACGGGAACGGCGCGCCCGGATCCGACGATTTTACGCCGCCCGCGACAGGCTCGATGCCTGTATCCGGTATGGGTTAACCTTGCGGGCTCTAATCAAGGTGTTCAAATGACTCACACACTTCGCCGCTGCGCCGGCCTCACACTCGCCGCCTTCGCGCTCGTCATCGGATGCGGCTGCTCTGGCATGAATGTCGAATTCATGAATACCGACCCCGCCGCTTATACGAATTACCGCATGATGGCGCCTAACTGGGCGGATCCCGCCTTTCAGGGCAATGCCTGGAGCCCGTATTGAGCTGTCGCGGCAACCTGGTCAAGTTCTGATCCCTGCAGGCAAACACGCATGAAACCTCTTGAAGGCATCCGGGTCCTGGACCTCTCAGCCGTGGTCTCCGGCCCGATCGCCACCGCGATCATGGCCGACCAGGGCGCCGAAGTGATCAAGGTCGAAACCCCTGGCGGCGACCTCAGCCGGCGCATCGGACCAGCCAAGGGTCAGATGTCGGCCACCTTCATCGCCGCCAATCGCGGCAAGCGCTCGATCGTCCTCGACCTCAAGCAGCCCGCCGCGCGCGAGGTCCTCACCGACCTGATTCGCCGCGCCGATGTACTGGTCGAAAATTTCCGGCCGGGTGCCATGGACCGGCTCGGTTTCAGCGCCGAAACCCTGGCCTCCCTCAATCCGACGCTGGTCAATCTGTCGATCACCGGTTTCGGCCAGACCGGCCCTTATGCCGAGGGGCGGGTCTATGACGCGGTCATCCAGGCGGTCTCGGGCATGTGTGCGTCGCACCGCGAACGCGAGACCCAGGACCCGGCGCTGGTCTCGACCCTGCTGTGCGACAAGCTCACCGGCCTGACCGCAGCGCAAGCAGTCACCGCGGCCCTGCTCGCTCGCAGCCGCACCGGAAAGGGCGGTCGGGTCGAGGTCTCGATGCTCGATGCCGCACTCGCCTTCCAGTGGCCTGATGCGATGTACAACCACCTCTTCATGGACTCACCGCCTGATCGCTTTCCGCGTGTCGGCATGACCATGCGGCCCTACAAGACCCGCGACGGCTTCGTCGCAATCATGGCCCCGCAGCAGGACGAGTTCGAATCGATGTGCGAAGGCTTCGGCGACCCTTCAATCGCCGAGGATCCGCGATTTGCCACCACGCCGATGCGCGCACGGCACGGCCCGGAGCTGAGAGCGATCTTCGAGCCGCTGGCTGCGCAGCAAGACACCGACGAGTGTGTGGCCCGCATGCGCGCCGCCGGCACACCGATCGGGCGCGTCAACGAGCATGACGACGTGCTGACCGATCCGCAGGTCCTGCACAACGACAGTATCGTCGAAGTCGATCATGGCGAGCTCGGTCGGGTGCGTCTGCTGCGTGGTGCGGCACGCTTCAAGGGCGGCGAGGCGCATGTCCCGCAACCGGCGCCCTGGCTGGGCGAGCACGGCCGGCAGGTGCTCGAAGAGCTCGGTTACGACGCCGCGCGAATTGAGTCACTCACCGCCGGCGGCGCGGTGCATCTGCCCAAAAGCCGGCTATAAGCTTTGCAGCCAAGCGTGTTCATGATTGATTCCCGCATGGACTGCGTCCGCCATTAGTCACCGCGCTTGCGGACATTGATACGACGCCAGGCCAAACCTATCGCGCGCGCTTGGCCAGTTGCGCATGAACAGTCTTCGGGACGCGAGCGACGAATTTGCCGGAAGCGACGCCGCCGCTGTTTGGAGCCAGCACAGGTAACTTCCTGGATTTCAGGGCTGCGATAGTGGCCTTCAGTGCATCAAGGTCGTTCTCAATGGCTTCATCGATGCTCTCACCATCGGAGATGCATTCCGCAAAGTCCGGGAACGAGATGAGTCGAGCAGACACAGCAGGCCACGCCAGCGGCGTTGCTGACCGTGCAGATTCGAAAGCGTTTTGCCGAGCGCGCCTGGGACTCGCCCTTGATTACGCAGGTGGTGCTCGACCTTTTTGCGCAAGCGGACTACGGAAAGAACTGGGCGCAACCCAGTGAGATCGATTTGGCAATGTTCGCGGCGCACCGCGCGCCGGGGCAGGGTAGGGCGGATGTTGAAGGTTGAAGCTCGTTGTTGCAGTCCGGGCTTGTTAGCAAGGTTCAAGACGATTAAAATCTTAGCCGGATAGATGCTTATGTGGCTAGGAGACGATATGTCTGCTGAAGAGACGACCCGGCTAACGGTCACCTTTACCCGAGAGACCGACTTGGCGCTGCGCGCGTACCTCGGAGCTCAAGGCATGCGCAAGGGCGACTTGTCTAAATTCATCGAGGACGCGGTTCGTTGGCGTATGTTTGATCAGGCAGTGCAAGCCGTAAAGGCTTACAACGCCGATGTTGACCCTGTCGATCTTCAGGCAGCAATCGACGAGGCTTGCGCGGCTGTGCGTGGCGAAATGTGGCCAAGTAAACCGGCGGCGTTGACCCGCTGATGCGCGTCATCCTCGACACCAATATCCTGATTGCGGCGCTCATCACACGGGCAACACCTCCAGACAGGCTTTACGAGGCTTGGCGCGACGGACGGTTCACTCTCTTTACTTCCGAGCTACAGATTGAGGAATTCAGCCGCGTAACCCGCCGCGACGGGGTTCGTTTTCGAATCAACCCGGCCGCAGCCGGCCGCATGGTCAACGATCTTCGTCGATTGGCCACTGTGGTTGATGACTTGCCAGACGTGGAGATATCCGCCGACCCGTATGACAATTTTCTACTGGCGATGGCACAGGTGGCACAGGCGGACTTGCTTGTCACGGGAGATAAACGCGGGCTACTGGCACTCAATAGTCATCGTGGGACGCAGATCTTGTCTGCCCGCGAGGCACTTGAGCGAGTTCAACACCCATAACCAAGAGAAAAAACGCGTACGTCGCAGTTCGGCTTGGCATCTCAACTCGACCTTACGCGCGATACAACGCGATTCAGATCGTACTTCCCAAAATTGCAGCTGATCTGCCCCTGACTGCCTGTGGAGGGCGGATATTGCAGGTTGAGAAGGGTGGGCTCTGCACCTTCTGATTGGTCTTGTGATCAAGTTTCGAGGCGATCAGATATTTAATCGCATCGATGCTTTTGAGGGCCTCAGACCCAATCCTTGGCGAAGCAGACTGCATATCCGATGGGTTCCGACACCGGCTCCGATCGGCTTGGACCACCCTCATTGAGTGGGGCGCAACCAACCAAGGTCAGCAATGTGACGCGTAGCGGACCGTCGCCTGGCGTTTCCCTATGGCTCCTGCCGGCCAGAAGCGGTCGTACGATCGGTTGGAAGATCGACCTGCGGATGACAGGTTTCAAAGTGCAACCGTCATCGGCCGGCGGGCGCTCAAACGCGCCATTTCTCAAAAGTAGACGCTGACAATCTTGCGGCGCTGCTCGCCACACCAGACCGCTCGGTGCGTTGTTGGCCCGCACCACCGGCATCAGCACCACTCGGCTCGCTTCGCGCAATTCCGTACCAAGCGTGAACTTGTGATGCCAGGAAAACCCAGCAACAAGCCGCTCAAAATGAACCGTCATATCAAGCGCCGACTTGTAGATCGGCAGGTGTTCATAGTGCGCCATAAAACCTGATTCATTGAACCTGGGTGTTGCACTTCACTTTTTAATCCGCCCACTAAAAAGGCAACAATGTTGTTAATATTTCACTGCCAGAAAAACCTTGACCGGACACTTGGCCAATCTTTCCTGCACACGACAAAATAGCCAAAGTAAAAAGGCTCATCCTCACAAAACTGACGTTTGCGGAATTTGATCCGCCCATCATTGTCAGTCACTCTCACGGTGCCGCCGGCTTTACGTGCAGCAGAAACAAAAAACTGGACTTTGCGCTTTCTGATTCGGATGAAAAAAGACCCAGCGGGTTAGGCTGGGTCTAGTTGACAGCGCGTTGCGGTCGTGAAACTTCAACACTCAATCAAGCCGCTCTTGGGGCCCTCAAGCTTTGCGCTTGCGGCTGTATGCCAGTCGTACCAAACCCAAGCCCAACAAGGCCAGTGAACTGGGTTCAGGCACTTGTCCAACTTTGTCCACACGGAATACATAGTTTGTAAACTGCCCACCACTCGCGTTGTCACGGGTGTAAGCCGAAATTGCAGTGTTTGAACCACCAGGCGTGTTGTAACCGGGTGCGCCAAGATCAAGTTTGTAATCTTCTTGGAACATCGTTCCACCACCAATTCCCCAAATCGTGTACCAACCCATGTTGTTTATATTCGCCACGTTAGTGCCCAAAGTAGAAATATCGTAATCGCCAGAAGTGCCACCGAAAAGCAATGCTGCGGCTTCAGTAGCTGAATACACCGTCGGATTTGTCGTCCATTCCGGCCCAGCGTCAACTCGGAAACTACCCACATAAACAGGAGATGCGCTCGCAGCCATGGAAGCCGCAAGAAAACTTAAAGCTAGCACGGTCTTTTTCATCAAACCACCTTGTAAAAAATACATTCTCGTTAAACATGATCCAATAAACAATCGCTGCTGCCCGCTTCATTTTCTTGCTCCCTTTAGACATTTGATTGTTGTTACAAGTCGGCCTATCGCACCTGACAGCGTTTTATTGAACCTGGGTGAATTCTGCTCGGCCGATTAAGACCTTGTCCTCTGCAAAATTGGGGATGACCTCTCCGGCATATCAGTCTTGTCGAAAGGTTATGAAGTCGGTCTCTGCCCCAAAAGCGATAAACCAGTCGGTCGAAGCTGGTTCTGATGCAGAGAATTGGCCACTTGCTTAAGCAATGGCGGCTCTTGGCCAGCGCACCAACGGTTCGAAGGCTGATGCGGGGTGTCATTGGTTTTGCCGAGAAATATTGGGGCCTAAAGAAGTGCCGTAGGCGCGATGGTCGCCACCTGCAAACGACCGCTTTCGCTCAGCGGCTGTTTCTCGGCTGGATCGGCGAAAGACCGCTTCCTGACTGGACCAGCCGCTCAACTTGAAAGGTGCCTACGTCTGCAATGGGTCGGTTCCGGGTCTTCGAGCCGCGCGCTTGAAGAGTCGTTTTTCCGCATAGCGCTGACGTTTGCCCACCCGCAGCAAATCCCGCTGATCATCCGAAAATTGCGACTTGTACACTCGCGGTTGATGTTAAGGAGGGATGGCCCTCGAGGCGAAGCTCGCGACCCGTACCTGGACGACCACCGCTATTCGTGAGGAGCGGGAACGGATTGCAAGGGCTCGGCCGCTAAAGCTTGCCGCCTGATGTTTAATCCCTTGCGCGCTGGCAGCCGATAGCGCGTTTCACCGCAGCAAGTCACGTGCCGATCGGTCGGCAGCCTGCAGTTCTCTGGTCAGCCAACGGCAAACATGAATTGGGAGTAGCACGGGATGAGTTCGGACAGCGACTTGAGACTGGTTGGGGTTGGATCCTCGCCTTACACGCGCAAACTTCGCGGGGCGCTGCGCTTTCGCCGCCTGCCTTTCCGCTTTGTGATCATGGGAAGCAAGGAAGCGAGCGCGCTGCCCGAACGTCCGCTCCCGCTCGTGCCTTACCTTGTGCTGCCCGCAGCCGATGGCGGGTCGCTCACGACGATCTCCGACACCACCCCGATCCTGAATCGCCTGGAAGAGACCTATGCCGAGCGACGGCTCCGGCCGTCCGATCCCGCGCTGAACCTGATCGACCTGCTGCTCGAGGATTATGGCGACGAGTGGCTGAGCAAATGCATGTTCCACTATCGCTGGTCGTATGCGGCGGACATCAAGAAGGCGAGCGCCTATCTGCCTTACCGCAGGGCCATACAGATCACGCGCGCGGAGGGCGCGCAGGGGGAGCGGGACTTCGCCAGTCGGCAGATTTCGCGCATCGGCGTCGTCGGCTCCAATCCGGTGACTGCGCCGATCATCGAGGGCAGCTGGCGTCGCTTTCTGGAGATCTTCGAGGCGCACATCCAGAACCAGCCATACCTGCTGGGCCAGCGGCCCGGCGCAGGCGATTTCGCAGCCTTCGGTCAGATGACGATGCTCGTGATCACCGATCCCACCCCGTCCCAGGTCGCCATGGAGGTCTCGCCGCGGGCCTATGCGTGGACTGAGAGGCTGGAGGATGTGAGCGGACTGGACGTGAGCGAGGCCGACTGGATCGACCTGTCCGATCCGCCCGCTACCTTGCGCGACCTGCTTGGCGAAGTCGGCCGGGTCTATGTGCCCTACATGATCGGCAATGCGAAGGCGGTCGCGCGGGGCGCAAAGCAGGTGGAGTGCGAGGTGGACGGCCAGCCCTGGGTGCAGGAGTCATTTGTTTACCAGGCCAAATGCCTCGGTTGGCTGCGCAAGGCGTACTCCGAGCTGGACGAGACAGCGCGCGGACGCGTTGACCGTCTTCTCCTGGGCACGGGCTGCGAGCCCTTGTTCGCGCCGTTCTGAAGCTGAATCGGTAAGGGGAGCGGATTCGGTTCGCAACCACCCGGTCGATCGGGAAGGACGCACGCCAGGAAAAGTCGGAAACGGGCGTCGGCAACGCCGAGCCTTAGCTCTGCTGATTGGCCGCATCAGACCTCTTACCCTTCGCTGACGTCAAGACGCGTAGCTCAGCCCGCTTCGAGCCTTCTGCTCGCATCGATCGCCTCGAAAGCGTCTAGGCCATTGGGGCCAGGGACGAATCCCAAACCAAGCCCGCTCATTCCGGCTAACCAAGACATTGTTCAAGTTCGAGTGACTAGGAGCCCATGACAGGCTTCGAGGCGCGGCAACGACTCAGGCAGCCAAGCCGCCCAGCAGCGACGCCCGCTGCGAGAGCTCAATGAAGTTGCCATCGGGATCACGCACGAACGAGATCACCGCCACCTCCCCCATGCGGCGCGGGGCAGCGCCTTCGGTACCGCCACGCTCAAGCACGCCGGCATGCTCGACCAGACAATCGGTGATCTGCACAGTCATATAGCGCCAGCCGGCACCGCGCCAGCTCTCAGAACATCCCACCTTGCCCTCTTCGATCACCAGAATGCGCGTATCGCCGCACACATAGACCCCCGGCGCGGGCGACTCAAACTGCATCACCTCACGCCAGAAGTGCTCATGCGCATCACGGTTGTTCACCCGCAGCTCGATACCCAGGCCCACCACGCCTTCATGGCCGGATGGCACCAGCGACAGGCGATTGCCGTCGGGGTCGGTCATCGGTGCCGGCGCATCGAGCCCCGGCTTGGCAATGCGTAAACCGACGATGCCCGAGGCCTGGGTCTCGGTCAGCGGGTCGCGCGAGTGGTTTACCTTGAGCACCGATCCGTTCACATCGAATCGGTGCTGCTGCATGCCGCCGCCAAGCTTGAGCATGTGGTCGAAATGCAGCCCGACCCGGGTTCCCCAGAAGTCGAGCTGCGCTTCGATCTCGCGGGCAAACAGCCCCACATCGAGATGCTGCTTGGCGAGCTTCATCGCAGGCTGCTCAGTCGAAGGTCGCGTAGCGCTCGAGGTGATGGTCGGCATCGCCAAAGCGCTGCGCGATCATCGTCAGGCGACGGAAATTATGCGAGACCTTCAGCTCCTCGGTCATGCCCATGCCGCCGTGCAGTTGCACCGACTCCTGGCTGACCTGACGGGCCGCATCGGCGATCTTGACCTTGGCCGCCGACACCGCGCGCTTGCGGGCACCGGCGTCACCGCCTTCGTCGACCTTGGCCGCGGCAAAGATCGCCATCGAGCGGGCCTGCTCGCACACCACATACATGTCGACCATGCGGTGCTGAAGCGCCTGAAACGAGCCGATCGGCGCACCAAACTGCTTGCGGTTCTTCAGGTATTCGAGGGTCGCGTCATTGGCATTCTTCATGGTGCCGATCGCATCGGCACACAGCAAGGCGGTCGCAAAGTCGACCGCTTCCTCGATCAGCGGCAGTGCACCGCCCGCGGTGCCGATGATGGCTTCGGCCGGCAGCTTCACACCGGTGAAGGTGACGTCGGCCGCGCGCTGGCCATCGACCGTACGACAGGCGTTGATCGACACCCCTGCCGCGTCGGCATCGACCAGGAACAGGCTCGTGCCATCGGGCTGACCGGCCACGCCGGCGGTATGGGCCGACACGATCAGCACACGCGCAGACGGCGCACCAATCACCACCGACTTCTCGCCATCGAGCACCCAGCCGCCGCCCTGTGCTTTGGCGGTGGTTTTCTGTGCATCGAGTTCGTAGCGACGCCCGTGCTCGAGATAGGCAAAGGCCAGACGATGACGGCCGTCGACCAGACCCGGCAGCAGTGCTTCGCGCTGGGCAGTCGATCCGCCGCGCGCCACCAGACGCGCCGCCAGGCCGACATTGTCGAGCAGGGGCTCGACCACCAGCGCTTCGCCGCAGGCTTCCATCGCCGCCATCAGGTCGACTGCACCGCCGCCAAAGCCGCCATCGGCCTCGGGCAGGGCCAGCGCAGTCAGGCCCATATCGGCAAAGGTTGCCCACACGGTATCGCTCACGCCGCTGGCCGATTTGACGATCGCCTTGCGTTTTTCGAAGTCGTATTCGTTGGCCAGATACTTGCGAAGCGATTCGGCCAGTTGGGTCTGCTCTTCTGAAAATTCGAAATCCATTGTGCTGTCCTCGCCCTTACAGGCCCAGAGTCATCTTGGCGATGATGTTGCGCTGGATCTCGTTGGATCCGGCATAGATCGACGTCTTGCGATAGTTGAAGTAGCGCGGCGCCATGCGGGCGCGATACTCGTCGACATGGCCTTCCTCGACGCCAACGAAAGGCTGGGCATCCGGCCCGAGCGCCTGCATCATCAGTTCGGTGATCGCCTGCTGCAGTTCGCTGCCCTTGAGCTTGAGCATCGACACATCGGCACCCGGCGGCTGGCCGGTGCGGCGCATCTTGTCGAGAAAGCGCAGCGAGGTGAGTTCGAGCGCCTGCACCTCAACCTCGACGCGGGTGAGCCGATCGCGAAAGCGCGCATCCTGCATCAGCGGCTTGCCGTTCTTGATCTCCTTGGAGGCCAGCTCGCGCAGGGTCTGCAGCTCGCGCTTTGAGGCGCCGACATTGCCCGAGCCCATGCGCTCGTGGCCGAGCAGATATTTCGCAACCGTCCAGCCCTTGTTCTCGTCGTGGATCAGGTTCTCGGCCGGTACTTCGACATTGTCGAAGAACACCTCGTTCACTTCGTGGCCGCCGTCCATCAGGATCAGCGGACGCACAGTGATACCCGGTGTCTTCATGTCGATCAGCAAGAAGCTGATGCCTTCCTGACGGATCTTGGCATTCGGGTCGGTGCGCACCAGGCAAAAGATCCAGTCGCCGTAATGACCAAGCGTGGTCCAGATTTTCTGGCCATTGACCACATATTTGTCGCCCTTGCGCTCGGCGCGGGTCTTGAGCGAGGCGAGGTCTGAACCCGAGCCCGGCTCGGAATAACCCTGCACCCAGAAATCGTCGCCATTGCGGATGCCGGGCAGAAAGCGGTTTTTTTGTTCGTCGGTGCCAAAGCGCATCAGCACCGAGGCGCACATCGCCGGGCCGAAGGGCGCGATGCCAGGGGCGCCAGCTAGACCGAATTCATCGTTGAAGATATAGCGCTGGGTGATGTCCCAGCCGGTGCCGCCCCACTCAACCGGCCAATGCGGCACAGCCCATCCCTTGGCGTCAAGGATCTTGTGCCAGCGTACCAGCTCTTCTTTCGACAGGTGCTGATAAGCGAGCACCTTCTCGCGCAGATCAGCCGGCAGATTGTCTGCCAGCCAGCTGCGCACTTCGTTGCGAAAGGTCGTTTCTTCCGTTGAGTAACCCAGATCCATTGTTTTCGCTCCTGCTGTTGACCGATCAGCCTCAATAGGCCGTAGCCGACTAGTGTCCGTCAGGCCGATAGGGCAACGCAAGTGCGCCGCGTCAGGCCCGACCCCTAATGGACCTACAGCCCCAAGGTCATCTTGGCGATGATGTTGCGCTGGATCTCGTTGGAGCCGGCATAAATCGTCGTCTTGCGATAGTTGAAATAGCGCGGCGACATGCGCGAGCGATAGGCATCAACGCTGCCCTCGTCCACGCCGACGAAGGGCTGGGCATCCGGGCCGATCGCCTGCATCATCAGCTCGGTGATCGACTGCTGGATCTCGCTGCCCTTGAGCTTGAGCATCGAGACCTCGGCACCCGGAGGCTGGCCGGTGCGACGCATCTTGTCGAGAAAGCGCATCGAGGTGAGCTCCAGCGCCTGCAGCTCGATCTCGGCGCGGGTCAGGCGATCACGAAAACGCGGATCCTGCATCAGGGGCTTGCCGTTCTTGGTCTCGGTGGCGGCCAGCGCGCGCAGCGCCTGCATCTCGCGCTTTGAATTGCCGACATTGCCTGAGCCCATGCGCTCATGACCAAGCAGATACTTGGCCACCGTCCAGCCCTTGCCTTCTTCATGGACCAGGTTTTCGACCGGCACCTCGACATTCTCGAAGAAGACTTCGTTCACTTCATGGCCGCCGTCCATCAGGATCAGCGGGCGCACGGTGATGCCGGGCGTCTTCATGTCGATCAGCAAAAAGCTGATGCCTTCCTGGCGGATCTTGGTGTCGAAATTGGTTCGCACCAGGCAGAAGATCCAGTCGCCGTAGTGACCGAGCGTGGTCCAGATCTTCTGACCATTGACGACGTACTTGTCGCCCTTGCGATCGGCGCGGGTCTTGAGCGAAGCAAGGTCGGAGCCCGAGCCCGGCTCGGAGTAGCCCTGCACCCAGAAGTCGTCGCCCATGCGAATGCGCGGCAGGAAGCGGTTTTTCTGCGCATCGGTACCAAAACGCATCAGCACCGATGCGCACATATTCGGACCGAAGTTGGGCAGATTGGGCGCGCCGGCCAGGCCGAACTCTTCGTTGAAGATATAGCGCTGGGTAATGTCCCAACCGGTGCCACCCCATTCAACCGGCCAGTGCGGCACCGACCAGCCCTTTTCGGCCAGGATCTTGTGCCAGCGAATGATGTCTTCCTTGGCCATCGACCGATAACCGGTGACCTTGCCGCGGATGTCTGCCGGCAGATTGTCGGCGAGCCAGCCTTTCACTTCGTTGCGAAACGCCTGTTCCTGCGGTGAGTAGGCGAGATCCATCTTGCGTCTCCTGGTGGATGCGTCAGTGTCGTATGTCAGTGTCGTGCGTGATTCCGGGCCTGGGCCGGAATCGCCCGATGATCCTGTGTACTGTCGCTCATTGACCGGCAGATGCGCAAGTCCGGCAGAGATGACGCCCGATCGATTGCGGCGTACAGATCAATGTTATAGCATACAAACATTGGTTGACAAGGCGTCGCTCAGGGAAGCAATCTGGGCAACATGGAGGGCAGCATGACCACCAGAATCTTCTCCAGCCGAGACTTCACCCGAGACGTCGCCGCAGCCAAGGCTGCCGCCCTCTCGGGTCCTGTCCTGATCACCGACCGCGGCCATCCCGCCTTCGTCATGCTCAACATCGACGAGTACCACCGCTTGCAGGGCAAGGCGCCTTCGCTGTTTGCGCTGATGCGGCAACTCCCCGAGCTTCCCGACGACGTCGTCGCGATTGAGCGCCTTGAGATCGAATTCCGTGACGTCGATCTGTGAGTCTGCATGATCATCCTCGACACCAATGTCATCTCGGAGATGCGCAAAAAACCCCACCTTCAGGATGCCAGGGTCTGCGCTTGGTCGCAGACCCTTCCGGCAAGCGCCTGCTATCTGACGACCTTGACGATCATGGAGATCGAGCGCGGCACGCTGATGGAAGAGGCAAAACAATCACCCCAGGGGTCGATCCTGCGAAGCTGGTTCAATGCGCTTCGCATCGCCTATGCCGGCCATGTGCTGCCCTTCAACGAAGGGGCTGCCATCCGCGCAGCTCAACTCGCTGGCGTCAACCGGCCCTCGGTTGACCTCATGATCGCGGCCATTGCGCTCGAATTCGGCTATGCAATCGCAACCCGCAATCTGGCGCATTTCAACTTTCCCGGTCTTGTCGTCGTCGACCCCTGGGCTTGAGCCAGCGCGCTCGACACTCGACATCGCACCGCGCAGGCCTCGTCCACCGCACAAGCCTCGTCCATAATCCGACGATCCGCCAGGCACCCGACACCATCAGGAGACACCATGGACTACAGCCAGTGCAAGACCATGCGAATCGCCATCGCCGACGGCATCGCGCGCGTCACCCTCGATAACGGCGAGATCAATCTCTTTGATGGCCAGATGTTCAAGGAGATGTCGCAACTTGCCGGCGCGCTGGCCGAAGACGATGCGGTGCGCGTGGTGATCCTGCATTCGGCCAACCCGGATTTTTTCATCGCGCACTTCGATGTCGGCCAGATCCTGAAATACGCGCCCGATCGCGAGGTCTCGTCCACCGATCTCAAACCCTTTCACATCATGTGCGAAACCTTTCGGACCATGCCCAAGGCGACGATCGCGGTGATTGAAGGGCGAGTCGGCGGCGGTGGCAGCGAACTGGCCCTGAGCTGCGACATGCGCTTTGCGCTGCGCGGCAAGGCGGTCTTCAACCAGCCCGAGGTTGCGCTTGGCATCCTGCCCGGGGGCTCGGGCACGGTGCGCCTGCCACGCCTGATCGGACGCTCGCGCGCGCTCGAGGTGATCCTCGGCTGCGATGATGTCGATGCCGATCTGGCGCAGTCCTGGGGGTGGGTCAACCGGTCGATGTCTGCCGAAGAATTGTGGCCGCATGTCAACCGACTGGCAGCGCGCATCGCCTCCTTTCCGCGCCATGCGGTGATTGCCGCGAAGGCCTCGGTGCTCAATGCCGACAAGGCGATTCGCGACGACCTGATTGCCGAAGGCACCCTCTTTCAGGGCACGCTCGGCGGCGAGGGCACACGGCAGGCGATGGAACGCTTCATGTCCGGCGGCGGCCAGACACCGCTGGGCGAAGGGCGTCTGGGCGCACTCGCCGGCGAGCTGCATAAACCGGTGTAATTGCACCGACCCACACCACCCACCCGATCAGGAGACCCATCCCCATGGCAACATCCCTTTACGACCTGAGCGTCGCAAGCTATCTGCAAATCCTGCCGGCGGTCTCAGGCTTTCTCGACAAGGGTCTGGCGCACTTCACCGCCGCCGGCATCGACCCCAATGAGATCGTGCAGGCCCGTCTTGCACCCGATATGCTGCCCTTTAGCTTTCAGATCGAGGCGGTCGTGCATCAGTCGCTTGGCGCAATCGATGGTCTCAAGGTCGGCGTCTTCGGCCCGCCCGGCGAGCTGCCGGTCCGTGACTACGCCGGGCTCCAGACGCTGGTCAAGGACACCATCACCGCACTGCAGGCCATCAAACCAGCCGACATCAATGCGCTGGAGGGTCGCGACATGAACTTCGAGATGCGCGGCCGGCAAGTGCCCTTCACCGCCGAGACCTTCGTGCTGTCATTCTCGCTGCCGAATTTCTATTTTCATGCGGCAACCGCCTATGACATCCTGCGTCAGAAGGGTGTACCGCTGGGCAAGCGTGATTTCCTGGGCCCGATGCGCACCCGGCCTGCGGCTGCCTGAGCATCGCGAATCGCGCTTGCCATCTGGCAAACCAGCGCGCGGCGTATCTTTTCGAGGCTGCTCTCAGCCGCGACGCGCAGCCCGCTGGTGGCGGATCATGTAGACGCCGGTCGCAATCAGCAGACCAATTCCGATGGCGCCCCATGCATTCGGCAAATCGCCCCAGACGAACCAGCCGATCAGCAGGGCCCAGAACAGGCCCACATACCGGAAGGGCGCGACCACCGACATCTCGCCCTGGCGCATCGCGGCGATGCTCGCGTAGTAGCCGGTTGACAGAAACACCGCAGCGATCGACAGCAGGCCCACATCGCGTGCGCCCATCGGCGTCCAGCCTTGCACTGCCAGCACGCCGCAGGCCATCAGCCACACCACACCGGCGGTGGTCAGGGTCACCAGAATCGACGGCGTGGCCGCCGGCACTTTGCGTGTGAGCAGATCGCGGCAGGCGTAAATGAGCGTGGCCAGCAGCGTCATCCAGGCATAAATGTTAAAGCCATCGAGCCGCGGCTGAATGACCGCGAGCACGCCCAGAAAACCGATGCCGATGGCAACCCAGCGGCCGGCATCTACCCGCTCCTTCAGGAACACCATCGCAAGCAGTGCAATGAAGAGCGGCGACGACTGATTGATCGCGGTGACGTTGGCCAGCGGCAAGTGAAAGAGTGCTGCCAGATAGATGAAGGTGCCCAGACCCTCGCAGGCACCGCGCACGATGATCCAGGGTCGCACCACATCGGGCAGCCGGTTCATCGCGCCCATGCGCCAGGCCACCAGGCTGATGAGGCTGATGGCCATGACGCCACGCACCACGATGATCTGAGCAGCCGGCAGTCGCTCGCCGATGGCCTTGATCATCGCGTCGTTGGCGATGAAGGCGGTCATCGCCACGACCATCCAGATAATGCCGGTACGGTTGGCGCGGGCCTGTTCGGCAGTGCTCAATGTGGCAGCCGAGGCACTGTGCAGACATGACGGTCGTCGGCTGGGCGCATTCTGGTCTCCTTGTTGTGTGCCGCAGTCTGTCAGGCTTTCGCTCTGTTGGCGGCATCAGACAGCGGCTTGACCACCGGATGGTACTGCTCGTCAGGGCGCCAACCGAAACACCCTGCCTGGACGCTATCTCACAGCGCACGCTAGACTGATTTTTTCTCGCACAACAGGCAAACCATGAGCGCGCACCTCAATGACCATGCGTTGATCGACCGCATCCTGGCGCATGTCGACCGGCAGTCGACCGACAAGGGCTCAAGCGTGTGGCGCGAGCCGGCGGCGAACTATGTATCGCCGCAGCGATTCGAGGCCGAACTCGAGGTGATGCGCCGCGTACCCATGGCGTTTTGCCCGTCTGCGGCACTGCCTGACCCCGGCTCTTACATCGCACGCACGTCGCTGGGCACGCCGCTGCTGGTGGTGCGCGGCACCGACGGCATCGTGCGCGGGTTTCGCAATGCCTGTCGCCATCGCGGCATGAGGGTCGCAGAGGGCGAAGGCTGCAAACGCACCTTCTCCTGCCCCTATCACGCGTGGACCTACGGCCTGGACGGCGCGCTGCGCCATATCCCTGCAGCCGACGGCTTTCCGGGACTCGACAAGGAGACTCACGGGCTTGTGCCGGTCACGACGCAGGAAAAAAGCGGCATCGTCTTCATCACGCAAGAAGCCCCGATTTCGGACGGGCCGCTGCCTGACCTGCCCGACCTCCTGCCTGCCGACTACATCCATTTCAACACGCTCGAGTTCGACGACAAGGCCAACTGGAAGCTGATCGGTGAGACCTCGATGGAGGGTTATCACATCAGGTCGCTGCACAGCCAGTCCTTCTATCCCTACGGCTACGACAACCTGAATGTTGTCGAGCTGCACGGCTGCAATTCACGCATCGTCTTTCCGTTTCGTCGCATCGAGAAATTGCGCGACACACCACGCGAAGAATGGGACGTCAAAGGTCGCGTCACCGATGTGCACCAGCTCTTTCCCAACAGCCATGTGACCTTCCTGTCCAGCCACGCAATGCTGGTCATTCTGGAGCCGGTGACACCAACGCAAACCCATTGGGTGATCTATCAGCTCGCCCCCCAAATCAAGCATGGCAAGCCGCTCGACATTGCGGAGGCGCGGCGCGATGCAAACTTCGTGCAGGACTCCGGACTGACCGAAGATCGCGAGGCTGCCTGCGCGATCCAGGAAGGGCTCGCATCAGGCGCCAACAGCCACTTCACCTTCGGTCACTACGAGCAGGCGATCGGCCATTTCCACAAGCATCTGACCGCGCATATCGAGAAGCTTCAGAAGCTTGCGTGAACCCGCCGCGCAGCGTCGATCAGACCTTTTTCCTTCGAAAGGCGGCAGCCAGCGCGAGTCCTAAGCCTGCCATCGCAAACGATGTCGGCTCCGGGACTGTGCTCGAAATCGGGTTGTCGGGAATCGGGTTCTCGGGCGTGGCACCCACTGCAATCCGAAAGACCAGCCACTCTCCCGCATCACATCCGCCCTGGGTCGGGTTGGTGGGGTTGCATGACCCCGCCGCATACCAGACCCAACTTGCCAGCGCGTCGATGCCTGCCATCGCGCCCCAAGGAGAACTGCCATTGGCGCCACCGGCAGTAAAGCTGCGCCAGCCTTGTGACGGGTTGCCACCCCCATTGGCGTCCTGGATCTCTTGAGTAAGCAGCTGCAGGTTCGTTGCCGAGCCGGTGTAGGGGGCATTCGAGCCGAGGCCTGTCGCCATGACCTGCCACTGAGGGTTATGGCTGTAGAACTTGTCGCCAGTGGTCAGGTTTTCGAATTGACCCAGGAAGCCCTGTGCTTGACTCAGGTCTGACGCTGTCACGACGTACAGATAAGCATCACGGGCGAGGTTGAAGTTGTAGCTCTCGACCGATGGCCAGTTGCTGTCCGAACCCACGAACGTCGTGGCCGCGCTTCGATCACCCACAAAGAGGGCATAAGCATTGTCGACCGTCATCGACACTTTGATTGCATCGGCGTGTGCGGTTTGGGAGACAAGCAGTCCGACACAAGCCGCCAGGACACTCGCAGTGAGGGTTGATTTCATGTCTGATTTCCTTGTAATGATCAAAATGGGTGTTCAAGCGCGAGCATGCTGATCGTGCCTCGGGCTCATCGGCCCTGACCGCCTGAGCCTTGAGTATCCAGAAACGCAGCGACTTGTGCTACCCATGTTCATGGGGTGTTCGCGGCGCACCGGGTGCATTCGGGTCAGGATGCATCGTCTGTGGTGCCCTTAATCGGGAGGGCGCGACTCCTGCCAGCCCCAGCATTGCCGGCTGCGGTTGCTCTGAATGACGCATGTCGTGAAGGAGCCCGCGCTCAGGCCAATCGCCGGGGCAATCTGCTCGCTTGCGCGCACCGGGATATTGCTGTTTGTGGTGCCTGAATTGCCCAGCTGTCCATACCGGTTCCCGCCCCAACAGAAGGTGGTGCCTGTGACAGACAGTGCGCAACTGTGGCTGCTGCCACTGCTCACCGACATGAAACCGCTGCCCAGCCCTTGCACATCGACAGGCGTCGTGCTGGAGGTATTGGTGCCGTTTCCGAGTTTTCCACCATCGTTGCTGCCCCAGCACTTGACTGCGCCGCCTTGGGTGACAGCACAGCCATGGGCCGAGCCCAGGCTGATGGAAATGACAGTGCCCTCAAGACCGATGAAGCGCACGGGCACGGTCGAGTCGTAGCTGCTGCCCCAACAAAAGACGCCCGCCCCTCTGGTCACCGCGCAGGTATCAAATCCGCCCGCGCTGACTGCAAGCACACCCGACTCCAGACCGGACACGCTGACCGGAACCCTGCTGGAGCTTGGGGTGACACTCCCGATACCCAGCTTGCCAAAACTGTTGCTACCCCAGCACTTCAGGGCACCCGCGCTCGTCACGGCGCAGGTGTGGTCTCCGCCCGAGCCGATGGCCACCACCCCGGTCGTCAGGCCGGTGACATCGGTCGGTAAACTCATGAAAGAGTCTGCGCTGCCGTTACCGAGCTGACCCGAGCCGTTGTCGCCCCAGCATTTGACGCCCCCCGAACTGGTCAACGCGCAGGAATGGTCACTGCCCAGCGCAAGCGCACTCACACCGACATTCAAGCCGGTCACGGCCACCGGCAGGGTGAAGGTGGACGAATCCCGCGTACCGTTTCCGAGTTGGCCAAACCCGTTGTCGCCAAAGCACTCGGCGCCACCGCCGGCATTGATGAAACAGTGGTGCGTTCTGCCCGAGGCAATCTGATTGCCAGCAGGCACTGTCACGACGGCCCCGCCACTGGTCGCGATGACGGTCACGATGGTCGAGGATTCCTGACCGAGCGCATCAGTCGCGGTGAGCTTGACCGGGTAGCTGCCTGGTGCCGAGTAGGCATGGCTCACACTTGCGCCGCTGCCCGTGCCACCGTCACCAAATTGCCAGGCATACGCGGTGATTGCTGCGTCGCCCGCAATCGACGAGCTGGCATCAAAACTGCGCGTCAGGCCATTGCCTGCGGTCTGCACAGTCGCCTGAGGCCCCTTTGGCAATGTCAGGCAAGCATCAAGCGCAACCGGTGTGTTGCCGACCACAACCGTGATGGTCTTCTCGATCAGGGTGGCATCGGGCGGCGTCAGGCGCACGGTCAAGGTGCTGTTCAAGGGGGCGCCGGGAAACGCGAAGCTCGTAAGGTTGCTCTGCAAGGTCTGGGGCGCGCCCACCATGGTGTTTCCACGGAAAAGGCTGACCTGGACCCGCGTTTGGCGGTACTCGCCCCAGCCACTCACACACCCCTGGAGTGCAAAGCTCGTGTCCTGAACGGTCAGGTCGGGGAAGCTCACATCAAGGCCTGCCACCGTGGCACTGACCCTGGAATCGGGAGTACCCCGGTTTTCGCGGGCAACCAGGCTGGCACTGACCGCGCCGCTATTGGCATAGACGCTGGACGAATACCGCCCGGCGCTGTCAATTGGCACGGTAATCGTCTGAATTTTCGGGCCTGTGATTCGAACAAGGTAGTTGGACAAGGCGCCGCTGCTGACCGTGACGCGCCCGGTCAGGTTGACCTTTGGCGGCGCGCTCAGACAGCGAGGAAGGCGCGTGGCGGTGCCCGCCAGCCCGGTGGCAATGTCCACCGAATCCGCCACATTCCCGCGCGCGTCGACAAGGCGCAGCCGTACCTGCGAGCTGGCACGCCCAAAGAAGCCGGTCGCCTCAGGCGATGAGATGCCGTTGTAGTCCAAGCCGATGGCCTGTACCGACAAGCCAGCCGGCACGGAGCAGGCCACGCCGCCCACCGTTGCGGCCAGGTCGATCGTGGCGCGCTCGTAGACCTGGTCTGCGTTCCAGAAGCTGAAATGACTGACCGTGCCTTCGTAATACTGACCGCCGGTCGCGGCGTCCGATTGCAGCAATGCAGTGCCCTCTTGCGTCCAGACGCCAGTCGCCTCGTTCAGGTGATAGAGCGGGAAACTGGCTGGCAGGACGACTCCTGCAGCGGGTGTGGCCGGAATACGGATGGTCGCGGTCTGACCGCTCGCAAGGTTCAGGGGCGCGCCGGCCGCGTCACTGAAGTTCACCGCCAATGCACCCAGCGACTCGATGGGCAGGCCACTGGTGGCATCGACCATCACGCCCGGCATATAGCTGATGTTGCTGCTGGGATCGATCGGCGTGACTGATGCAATGGCGGTGCCTGAGGGGGGCTGTCCATCGCCTCGCGCCAGGCTGTTGGCAGCGAGTTCCACGCGCGCACTCGAGCCCGGGACCCGCAAAACCGCGCCTTGAGTCGGGTCAAAGCTTTGGGTGCTCGCAATCGGGAGGAGCACGACCAGTGCTGCAAACTGGGCATTGTTTCGTGCCGCACCGGCGGCACGAATCATCGGCACGAAGCCCGCTTTCTCGATGCGAACGACAGCGGGCGTGACAGCGTCCAGCGTGAACGCAAAACTGCCGTCCGTACCAGTACTGACCGAATCGGAACCGGCAAGCTTGGCGAGCCCGGAAAGCACCTTGACGGTGGCGCCGGACAGCGCAATGCCCCGATCGTCCACCACCGTGCCCTGCAATGTGATGGCGGTATCGGCTTCGGTATAGGTTGCATCGCCCGCGCTGCCGCTGCTGCTACCACTGCCGCCGCTACTGCTACTACCGCTGCCACCGCAGGCTGTCAGGAACAAGGTCAACAGCAGGGCCAGGACATAACGAAAACGCATAAGGGCTCCGGAATTACGGCGCGATGCAGACGCGCTCAAGCCGCAACGATCCGGATCCGGCACAACATCAGCTACCCATGTTCATGGGGGTATTCGCAGCGCGCGCCCACGGCTAAGCTGTCAGATGGCTTGGTGTACCGGCCCGTCAATGCCCGAAGCACTTCAAGTACTGGCGCCGAAACCGGCGGCGACTGCCGCCATGGCGATGTCGGTGGCATGCAGCGCCTCATCGATGTCCTCGGGCGTGTGGGCCAGTGACAGGAACATGTTGTGACGCGGGTGCAGGTAGACCCCGTGATCAAGCGCTACCTCGGTAAACAGCATGCCGCGCTCGAATGACGGGTCATCATCAAAGAGCACCTGAGGCATCTGCGCAGGACCAGTCTGACGGATGCCCACACCATGACGCAGTGCCTGCGCTTGCAGACCCGCACGCAGGCGCTCTCCCATCCGACGCATGTGTGCCACGCCATCGTGCCGCTCGAGGACATCGAGTGTGGCCAACCCCGCCGCCATCGCAACGCTGGCGCACCAGAACGACCCGGTGGCATAGACCTGCGTCGCGGCTTGGCGATAAGCGTCGCTGCCTGATACGAAGGCGAGCGGATAGCCATTGGCAATGGCCTTGCTCCAGGCCGACAGATCGGGGCGCACACCCAAGGGCTCCCAGCTGCCTCGCAGATCCAGCCTGAACCCGGCACGCACATCATCGAGCACCAGCGCGGCACCCTGCTCATCGCACAACTGGCGCACACCCTGCGCAAACTCGGGGCTCGGCAATTGCTGGTCGCGACCGAAGTCATGCTTGAAGGCCGAAACGATCACGGCCGCCGCATCGCCACGGACTGACTCAAGCGCCTGCTGCAGGCTGGGCAGATCGTTGTAGTCGAAATACACCAGGTGGGCCCGGTCTTCGGCGATGACACCGCCCGGATAGGGGGTGCACCATGGGGCTGCACCGTGATACGCGTTGCGAGCCACCAGCACCTTGCGACGTCCGGTGGCCGCGCGCGCAATCGTCACGCACAGGGTGGTCGCATCCGTGCCGTTTTTCTGGAACAGCGCCCAGTCGGCATGCGGCAAGAGGGCCACCAGCCGTTCGGCCAGCTCGACCATGCGCGCACTCGGCCCGGTCATGAGGTCGCCCAGGCTGGCTTGGCGCGCGGCTGCTTCATCGACCTGCGGATGGCGATAGCCCACGATCATCGGGCCATAGGCACACATGAAATCGATGACGCTGCGGCCATCGGCATCGCGCAATCGGCAGCCCTCGGCGGCCTCAAAAAACTGCGGGTAATTGGCGGGCAGTGAGGCCACATTCATGTGGCCGAACATGCCGCCCGGAATGACGCGCCGGGCGCGTTCGCGCAGCGCGGCATCATGCGTTCGGGTCAGACGGGCTGAGTCATTTGAAGGACGAGCATTCATGCAAAGACCTCAGTCGGTAAATGATCAAGCGTAAAGGATAGAGGCTTGCAACGCCGGGAAGACCACCGATCCTATGGCGGCTGCACTTTGAAACCGGTCGTACGACGGCGACATTCTGATCGTCATCGGCTGCTTATGGCCGGCTGCCCGTCCCGGGCCTTGTGGGGGCGTTTGAAATGCCTAATCCCATCGCTAGTCGCCGGACATCCCCATTTCGTCCGAATACGTCGCTGCGCTGGGCTGGCCGGTCGAGGGGCGCTTCGCGACGGCACGAGCGACCCAATGCGTGAGGTCGTCGGTCAGGCCGCGCACACGGTCGGACAGGTGGAGCGCCATGTTCTTCAGCAGCTGCGCAGCCACATCAGGGTGCTCCAGCAGCAATTGGTTGAAGGCGGTCGTGGGCAGGAAGCAGGCCGTGACGTCGGACGCCGCGACAGCTTCCGCCGACCGAGTCTCATGGCTCAGCATGCCGATTTCACCGATCGTCACGCCTGCCGCAAACGAGACCAGACGCCGCGAGCTGCCGGGAAGTCGCAGACCCACCTCGCCCCGCGTCACGACATACAGGCCATCACCGGGGTCGCCGCGTCTGAAGATCACCGTGTCGCGGGGGAAGTGCACCACTTTCATCAAGGCCTCGACCGCTGCGCAGGTCGCTGGCGCCAGGCCGCGCATCAGCGACGTCTCGGACAGCGGAATGACCTCGTCGGAAGGGATCTGCAGTTTCAGCCTCTCGATCAGCCGGTCCTCCGCCTGCTCCAGGGCCCGGTCGACATCGTCGGAAAAATGAAGACGGTGGGCGCTGCCGGGGTCGGCCATGACCTCCAGCAGCTGACGCCGACTGTCGCCCTTGGGCCATTCGGCAAACATCATCCGACGTCCCTGTCGTTCCCAGTCGTCTGCAAGCTCGCTCAGGATGCGTGCAGCCGTGACGTCGATGTCCTGGACCTGCCGAAGGTCGAGGATGGCCGAATCGACCTCTTCCGGAAGTTGCTGCAACCGAAGCTGCAGGGCATCGGCCGTACCGAAGAACAGCGAGCCTTCGAGCTCGAAGAGCGCAATGCGCCGCCCCTCCCCGCGCACTGCGTCGCGCACCTGAACAGGCCGAACTTTCAGGGAGCTCCGGGTTTCGCCTGTCGACAGATGGCGCACCACGTCTCGCATGTTGGCGCGTACGAACAGCAGTACGGCACAGGACGCACCGATCAGGACCGCTGCGCCCACGCCCAGCCACAGCGCACTCAGTGTTACGGCCAAGGTAACGACCCAGTTGCCCAGCAGGGTGCGGGCTTCGCCTCGTGATGCGGCGGCTCGGCCTAGCCCCAGGTGTGCAAGGCCCCTGGGGGCGCCCCACAAGGCTGGCGCCACCATCTGCGCGCCCTGAAGGACCAGCAAGCCGCCCAGCGCGCTTTCCGGAAGCAAACCCAACCACTGCTGCCCGAAGATCAGCACGGCCAGCATCGCCAGCGAATAAAGCAGCGTCACGTACCGGCGCTTCGGTTGCGGCAGCACCAGTGTCAGGGTTCGTGCGGCGGAGGGCGACGATGCGTGGCCGCCGCACAGCGCCGTCGCAATGTTCGCCAATCCCTGTGCCATCAGTTCGCGGTCGGCGCTTCGCCGCAGCCGCAAGCGGCCGTCAATGATGGAGGTAGTGATCAGCGTATCCATGCTGCACAGCAGGGCCAGCGTGACCGAGTACAGCGCAAGCAGGGTGCTGGTCTTGAAGTCCATGCTCGCAAAGACCCCGCTCACCGCCTGCGCCAGCCTGCCGGGGTCGAACGTCGGCAGCTGCGGCAACCCCAGACTGCTGCCCCAGGTTGCCTCCCCGCCGTGGCTCAAGAGCAGCTGGTGCAGGCCGGTGGCGACGATCATTCCCAACAGCATCGGCGGCACCCGTGGAAAATGGCGCGCCGCGAGCCAGCAGGTGGCGAAAGCACACACGCCCACGGTCGCGGCACCCCAGCTGGGGTCCAAGCCGCCAGCCGACAACGGGGATCCGAAGCGCTGGCCCAGCATCACGGGGAAGGCCGTGATCAGCAGGAGCAGGCCGATGCCGCTGGTCAAACCTAACCGGACCGGATAAGGCGTGAACTTGACCAGGTTGCCCAGTCCCAGCCAGCCGAAGAAACACTGCAGCAGACCTGCGGCCGCCACAGCCAGCGCAACACAGACGAGGACCTGCAGGACCCCCAGATTGCCAGCGGCGAGCGGGCTGACCACCAGGCTCGCTACCAGTCCTGCCGTCAGCAGCGCCAGCGACGAGCGCGGCCCGCTGGCCAGCCGCCCCGCGCCCAGCGTATGGGCGACGGTGTTGGCGACGACCGCGCCGAGAATGGCAAGCGCCATCGCCGTGGGCCCGAAAGCCAGACCCAGTGGCGCCATTGCCATCAGCCCGTAGGCAGCATTTTCCGGAACGTTGGCCAGCGCTGCGGACACGGTTGCTGCCGCGCTGGAGGCCCACCCCTGGGCACGCGACAGCGTGGGCGACCGTGCCGCCGTTTCGAGCGATTCATTCATTGAGGCGGATTCCAGAGGGAGCCGACCCAGACCTCTTCGAGTGCAGCGCGGCCTCGCAGAAGCTGCGGCGCGAGTCTTGTGAGGCCCCGCTGCTCGGCCCAGCGGCGGGCCTGCGGCGTGGCGGCGATGAGGGCACTCGACAGCGCCAGCGAGGCCTCGCTGGCTCGCGCACTTTCCTGCAGGCGGCTCGCGGTGTTCACCACGTCACCGCTGACGGACACGCGGCGATGCCGATCCCCACCCAGCACACCCAACTGCACCGGCCCCGCATGGGCGCTGAACCGCAGCCCGAGGCCGGGCCATTCCGGAGACGCGAGCACAGCGGCGTCGAGCTGTTCGATGAAACGCAGCCCCCGTTCGACATCGTCTGCGCCGGGCTCGGGCACACCGAAGACGACGAGCGCACCGTCCCCTGCAAAGTCCGCGATCATTCCGCCGCAGCGATCCGCCGCCTGTTCGACCAGGCGCGTGAACAAGGCCAGGAGCGCATGGGTGCGCTGCGGGCCCGAGTGCTCGGCGTGGGGCGTGAACCCCACGACATCGACAAAAACGACTACAGCAGGCTGCGGTGGCCTGTGCTGCAGGGCGTTAGCCTGCGTGGCGAGTGTCTCCACCAGGGCTGGCGACTGGTACCGAGCCAGGTTGGTGGCACGCCGCCGCTGATCGAAACGCTGGGCGGCGGCACTCACCACCGCGCCCAGTGTCAGGCACATCAACACCGTGCTGGCGTCGATCCACCAGCCCGCCAGGAACGCTGCCTGCAGCGCGGCGGCTGCCGCCACCGCCACCAAAACGGTGGCCAGGGTGGCGATGAGTTGGCCGCCCAGCCCGGCGGCAAAAAAGCCCGCGGCGGCGGCGAGCAGGCCCATCGAGGCACTGGCGAACCATGCGACCCCATCACGGCGCAGCGAACGCCCTGTCAACAGGTTGGCGGCGAAGGTCGCATGCACCTCGACGCCGGGCATCGTCGCGTCGAACGGCGTGGCGTGCCGGTCGCCGAACCCGGTGCCTGTCGCGCCGATGAAAACGATCTTTCCGCGGAGGTCGGCCTGCGACACGGAAGCGGCGGAAAAAGTCGGAATCGACCCCGCCGGGCCGTAGTAGTCCAAGGGGACCGTGCCGCGCAGGTCGAGCGGCAGCGAGATCGACCCGAGCTCCAATCGCCCGCCGACGCCGTTGGCATTGGCCAGGTATCGGGCAGGCCCCGTTTGCGCCGTCACGGCGGCGACTGCGAGTGCGGGCAGGTGTGCGAGCCCTTCCGAAGTACGCAGCGCCAGTACGGGGCGCATGCGGCGCAGCACCCCGTCCGGCCCGTGCACGACCGTCACATGGGCCGATCCGGCAGCCTCCTGCAGCGCCGGAACCGGCCCCAAGGCGGGAAGCGGGGACTGCGGCTCGGGTCCCGTGACGAGGCTCAAGCCACCGCGCTGTTGCAGCGGCCCTGCAGAGGCACCCGACGCGGCCTCGGCCACCCCGAGGATGGCCGCGCCTCGAGCCAGTGCGGCTGCGAGCACCGAATCGTCCGATCGCACATCCACGAGCAGAAAGTCCAGTGCCAGCACCTGAGCACCTGCCACCCACGCGTCGGCGACGACCGCCCCCAAGGCCGTGCGTGCCGGCGGGAAGGTGGCAAATTTTTCGATGGCAGCGTCGTCAAATGCGACGATCGCCACCTGCTGCGGCGCGGGCAGCGGCCCGCGCAGAAGGAACCTCGCGTCGAGGAGGCGCCCCTCGATGCCCTGCCAGAAAACGCCACGTTCGCCGGGTTGCCACAGGCCCAGCAGCAGTGCACCCACCGCGACGGCAGCCATTGCTCCCAGCCGCTCAGAACGCACACGCCCCCTGGGCATCACCAGTCGGCGCCGAGCAGCTCGCCGAATCGGGCAATGCGGGGGGGTCTCCACTGGACCACCGGCTTGAATTCACCGCTGTCCGACACATCGACGCCGTCACCGGGGCCCAGCCTGACCGCGCCCCCGTCGGCCGACACCGCGACCGTGCCTTCCCGGGTGAACACTTCGCTCACGCCATTGCTCCAGCGCATCGCCCATTCAGTGGATCGCACCGCAGCCACCGCCGAGGGCGTGCGGACCTGCACACCGCCACCACTGCCCTTGAAGATGAAACCGACGATTCCGTCCAGCAGGCGCAGGCCGAATGTCTGCGTCTCGGCGGCCAGCAGGCCCTCGACCGTGATGACGCTGTCGGGGCCGAGCACCACCTTGAGGTTGTTGGCGCAGGTCATGGTGATGCGCGACTGCGACTGCGTGCGGACCGTGTCGGCGGCAGCGAGCGCCTGGCCCGTTTGCGCGGCACGTGGCGCAGAGCCGCCCGCCGAGACCATCGCTGTTCCCTCGATTCGCTGGACCAAGCAGGTCCCGGTGGACTGGGCATGAGCGGGGTGGAGGCAGAAGAGGAGGGCTGCCAAAGCGATGCCGAAACGGCAACGTGCCTGGATCATGGTGACAAGTTCCGTTGACTGACGCGCATTGCCATGGGGCGTGCTCATGTGCGTGAATCGAGCAGCGCGCACATCATCAATGCTCGCCTTGTTCTTGTCGAGCCTGGCGGATCAATCGCGTGCGGCACAGCATCACGAACAGGCTGCTCAACGGCCCAAGCGCTCACGGAAGTGAGGTGTCCTGATCTGATGGTCTCGTAGACGCAGTTGATGGAAGCAGGCGACAGCGAAGCATGCTGTCAAGGAAAGCCGATGACGTTGACGGGAGTGGGTTTGGAGAAGCCGAGGGTGCCGTCGCCGAGTTGACGCGAAGAGTTAAGCCCCCAGCACTTGACCCCGCCTGCACTGGTGAGCGCGCAAGCGTGGCCGCCTGCACTTATTGCGACAACTCCACTGCCCAGCCCAGAAACGTCCACCGGCGTAAGGCGGTTTGTTGTGCTGCCGTCGCCGAGTTCACCCCAAGGGTTACTCCCCCAGCATTTGACCCCGCCTGCACTGGTAAGCGAGCAGGTGTCTGTCCAGCCTGCACTGATTGCGACAACCCCACTGCCGAGCCCAGAAACGTCCACCGGCGTGAGGCGGTCTGTGATGCTACCGTCACCGAGTTGACCGTCACCGTTACGCCCCCAGCACTTGACCCCGCCTGCGCTGGTGAGCGCGCAGGTGTGTCCGCCGCGTGCACTGATTGCGACAACTCCACTGGCTAGGTCAGGAACGTCCACCGGCGTAAAGCTGGATGTTGTGCTGCCGTCGCCGAGTTGACCCCCGGAGTTACTCCCCCAGCATTTGACCCCGCGTGCACTGGTAAGCGCGCAGGTGTGCGCGCCGCCTGCACTGATTGCGACAACTCCACGCCCTAGCCCAGAAACGTCCACCGGTGTGAGGCGGTCTGTTGTGCTGCCGTCGCCGAGTTGACCTCGAGCGTTACGCCCCCAGCACTTGACCCCGCCTGCACTGGTAAGCGCGCAGGTGTGATCGCCGCGTGTACTTATTGCGACAACCCCACTGCCCAGCCCAAAAACGTCCACCGGTGTGAGGCGGTCTGTTGTGCTGCCGTCGCCGAGTCGACCTAAAGCGTTACGCCCCCAGCACTTGACCCCGCCTGCACTGGTAAGCGCGCAGGTGTGCTCATCGCCTGCACCGATTGCGACAACCCCACTGCCTAGCCCTGAAACGTCCACCGGCGTGGGGCGGTCTGTGATGCTACCGTCACCGAGTTGACCGTCACCGTTACTCCCCCAGCACTTGACCCCGCCTGCACTGGTAAGCGCGCAGGTGTGGAAACCACCTACACTGATTGCCCCAAGCGGCGGCCCAACAGTAAATCGTCCGAACGCAGTGAAGCCCGTGGTCAGGCTAGCGGCGCTTTCTGTGACAAGCAACATCACAGCAACCTGCTTCTCCAGTTTGGTGGGGAAATTGATCGTGAATTTGCCGTCTGCACCAATCAGAGTGCCTTCGCCCTGACTCACGCCATCCTTGTACACATGGAGGAACACCGGTTTGACGCTGGCGGCAGGGCGCGTGAGCTGGCCCTGCACCGTCTTGCCGTCCTCGTAGGGAATCTCTACCGTGAAATCTGCCTTCACATCGAGCACTTTGGTGACCGAGTCCTTCGGATTCGTGATGCTCAGGTTCTTGAAATAGTCGGCCAGCTTCCCGTTCTTCCAGTCGGCCACGATCGCTGCGAACTGCCCTGGGGAGGCAAAGGTATCGTCTGTGGCGTAGCCGATGTAATCGAACAGATCTTGCGGGTAGCCGCCCATTGAGTAGACACCCCAGCCGCTGGCGAACTTCCAGGGGAGACTCACCTCCGTCTTGGGAAAGTTGGAATCATAGATGCGGAACGCCTTGGTCATCGCGTCATAGCCGTAGACGGTGACAGCGTGGGCATTATCGGTACCGTTGGTAGCGTGCAGGTGCAGTGGCTGCCCAGTGACGATCATCGACTGCAGCATCAGACGACCTGCGTCGTGCGGAGGAGGAATGACGACGCTGCTTGAAACTGTGGCCCACTTGCTGATGATCACACTGTAAGTCAGGGCCAGTGCCGATCGCGTTATCTCGTCATCGGTCGAGTCCTCGGCCTTGCCCTCCTGCGCGAAGGCATAGAGCGGCTTCGCGCCTTGATTGCGAAAGTAATAGGTTGAAAGCGAGGCGAAGGCAGCGCAGTGCCCGCCAAACTGAAACGACCCGAAATTCTGGTGCAGGATGGAGTCTGCGGCGAGCGAAAACCCGGTGTTCACCTCGGGCTCGATGCCCAGACCAAGCAGTGCCAGCGCCACGAACTTGCTGAAGTGTGAGGTGCGAAAGCTCACTGTGCCTGCCGCGCGATCGACCGCGATCACTGACACCGCCTGGTAGCGCTGCGCCGCCTCGTCGAAATAAAAGACCGCTGGCGGCATGTCGCCAGCGGTCTTGACGTCATAGGGCATCGTAACCACCACAGGACGGTTGAAAGTATTGTCCTTGCCGTCGGCAATCTTCAGCACCAGCACCTTGGACACCTGAGTGGCGCCTGCGTCCATCGCTTCTTTTCTCAGGGGCGCGGGCAAGGCATCCTCATAGCCCACCTGCAGTTGCGCATCTTCGATCACGGCGCCCGCAGGGAACTCGATGGTGGCACCCTTGAAGGCGGAGGCGTCGCCGCTCACCTTGATGACAGTCGCGGCGGTGGCGCTGGTCTTCAAATCGCTGCGCAGCAGTTCGCTGAACACCGCGGTGGGCTGCCCTGAGACTGCCCCGGAAGGCTGACCTGAGGATGCCTCACCGTTGCCACTGCCACTGCCGCCGCAGGCTGTCAGGAACAAGGTCACCAGCAGGGTCAGGACATATCGAAAACGCATCAGGGTGCTCCGGAAGTGCAGCGCGATGCAGACGCGCTGAAGCTGAAACGATCCGGATTCGGCACAGCCTCAGCTACCCATGTTCATGGGGGTATTCGCAGCGCGCGCTCAAGGCTAAGCTGTCAGATTGTTTTGGTGTGCCTGCCCGTCCATGCCCGAAGAACCTGTCCAGACTGCGCCGCATGAACGCTGGCGAATCGTCCTGCTCGAAGACGATGAGGCGTCACGGCAGTACTTCGAAGCCAGCATCCGTGAGCATCCCGGACTCGAATTGCAGGCCTCGTTCAACCGCCTTCGCGACGCGCAGGCGTGGCTGGAAACCCATGCCGCAGACCTGCTGCTGACCGATCTGGCCCTGCCTGACGGACATGGGCTCGAATTGATCTATCGGCTCAAGACCTTGCAGCCGGCTTGCGAGACGCTGGTGATCTCGGTGCTGGGCGACGAAGACACAGTGCTCGCCTGCCTTGAGGCAGGCGCGGTCGGCTACATCCAGAAAGATGCCCAACCCGACGACATCGGCCAGATCGTCCTCGAAGTCAAACAGGGGGGCTCACCGATCTCGCCCATGATCGCGCGCAAGCTGCTCGAGCGATTGAAGTCGCAACCGCCCCTGCCTGAACAGCGAACAGCCGATGCACCCCAAGTGCAGCTGACCGCACGTGAATCCGACGTGCTGCGACTTGTTGCACGCGGCTACACCTATGCCGAAATCGCCGACATGGAGGGCATCTCGATGCACACCGTGCAAATGCACATCAAGCATCTGTATCGCAAGCTCGAGGTGCATTCCCGCGGCGAGGCGGTCTACCA
>CAMCXH010000016.1 GCA_945883285.1 Bordetella parapertussis
CCGCAGCGGCTGTCGGGCGTTGCCATGGTGGTGATCGACGAATGGCATGAGCTGATCGCCAACAAGCGCGGCGTGCAGGTCCAACTCGCGTTGGCACGGCTGCGGGCTTTCAATCCGGGGTTGATCGTCTGGGGGCTGTCGGCCACGCTCGGCAATCTCGAACAGGCGATGGATGTGCTGCTGGCCCACGGTGGCGGCCGGCTGGTGCAGGGCCGCCAGCCCAAGACGCTGCTGGTCGATACGCTGCTGCCCGAGTCGACCGAGCGCTTCCCGTGGGGTGGCCATCTCGGCACCCGCATGCTGGCACCGGTAGTGGCAGAGATCGAATCGAGCGCGAGTTCGCTGGTCTTTACCAATACCCGATCGCAGGCCGAGCTCTGGTATCAGGCGCTGCTTGAAGCCCGGCCCGACTGGGCCGGGCTGATCGCCCTGCATCACGGCTCGCTCGATGCCTCGGTGCGCGCCTGGGTCGAGGCCGGATTGAAGGCGGGGCGTCTGAAGGCGGTGGTCTGCACCTCAAGCCTCGATCTCGGTGTCGACTTCTCGCCGGTCGAGCGGGTGCTGCAGATCGGCAGCGCCAAGGGGGTTGCCAGGCTGCTGCAGCGGGCCGGCCGCTCGGGGCATTCGCCGGGGCGGGCATCGCGGGTGACGCTGGTGCCGACCCATGCGCTCGAACTGGTCGAAGGTGCGGCCGCACGCGATGCGGTGGCCGCCCGCCGGATCGAGCCGCGCGACTCGCCGCGCAAGCCGCTCGACGTGCTGGTCCAGCATCTGGTGACGATTGCTGCCGGCACCGGCTTCGTACCCGATCAGCTGCTGGCCGAGGTCCGCAGTTGCCATGCCTATCGCGAGCTGACCGACGCCGAATGGGCCTGGTCGCTCGATTTCGTGACCCGCGGCGGACAGTCGCTTGTTGCCTATCCCGAATACCGTCGGGTGGTGCCTGATGAGATGGGCGTGTTGAGAGTGCCTGATCGCAGCATTGCGCGTCGCCACCGGATGTCGATCGGCACGATCGTGGCCGACGCCTCAATGATCGTGAAGATGATGAATGGCAGCACCGTCGGCACGGTCGAGGAGAGCTTCATTGCCCGTCTGAAACGCGGCGACTGTTTTCTCTTTGCCGGGCGCCTGCTCGAGCTGGTCCGTATCAACGACATGACTGCCTATGTGAAACGCGCCACCGGCCGGCGCGCTGCCGTGCCGCGCTGGAACGGCGGCAAGATGCCGCTGTCGTCCGAGATGGCGGATGCGGTGCTGGCGCGCCTCGAGCAGGCGGGTGTCGGCGACTTTGAAGGCCCCGAGATGCAGATGGCCGCGCCGCTGTTGCGCCTGCAGCAGGCCTGGTCTCGGCTGCCTGATCGTCGTACCTTTCTGGTTGAGCATCTGCAATCGCGCGAGGGTCACCATCTCTTTGTCTATCCCTTTGCCGGGCGCAATGTGCATCTCGGGCTGGCGGCGCTGCTGGCCTGGCGGGTGTCGCACAAGGCCGCAGCGAGCTTCTCAGTAGCGGTCAACGACTACGGCCTGGAGCTGCTGTCACCGGATCCGATCGACTGGCGCGGGCTGCGCGACGGCACGCTCCTTGCCGAAGGCGACCTGCTGGCCGATGTGCTGGAAAGTCTCAATTCGGGCGAGCTGGCGCTGCGTCGGTTTCGCGAGATCGCGCGGGTATCCGGGCTGATCTTTCAGGGGTTTCCGGGGGCGCCGAAACGATCGCGCCAGTTGCAGGCCTCGGCGGGGCTCTTCTATCAGGTTTTTCGCGATTACGACCCTGGCAGCCTGCTGCTTTCGCAGGCGGCCACCGAGGTGCTGGAGCAGGAGCTCGAGATCACCCGGCTGCGTGACACACTCGCCCGCCTGCGCGCACGAACGCTGGTTGAGGTCGAGCTTGAGCGGCCCGGGCCGTTTGCGTTTCCATTGCTGATCGAGCGGCTGCGCGAGCAGGTCACCACCGAAAAGCTCGCCGACCGGGTTGCACGGATGGTGCGCGAACTCGAAGCCGCTGCCGGCGGGCCCTTGCACGAGCGCTGATAGACTCGGCGCGACCATGACACAGGAGACTTCGAGCATGCGGATCGGCGACAGCCTCAAGGGCAAACGGGTGCTGATTACCCAGTGCGAAGAATTCATGGGGCCGGTGCTCACCACCGCCTTCGAGGAGCATGGCGCAGTGGTCATCGGCTCGCGGGGGCCACTGGCCGATCCGGCATCGGCCGAAGCGGCGGTCGCTGCTGCCGGCCATATCGACATCCTGATTGCCAATCTGGCGGTGCCCTCGCCTTATTCGCCGGTGACCGCTGTCACCGACGAGGAGTGGCAGCATGTTTTTACGCATATGGTCGATCCGCTGCCCCGTCTTGCGCGTGCGGCATTGCCGGCGATGATCGCGCGGCGATCCGGCAAGTTCATCGTCATGGGCAGCGCGGTGGCCATGCGCGGTCAGAAGCGGGTCTCGACCTATTCGGCCGCCCGCGGTGCCCAGCTCAGCTGGGTGCGCTCGGTCGGCGTCGAGGTCGCGCCGCATAACGTGCATGTCAATCTGATCGCGCAGAACTTCGTCGAGAACCCGACCTACTACGGTCCGGATGTGCAGGCTCTGCCGGCCTTCCAGGAGCGCCTTAAACGCGAGGTGCCGCTTGGGCGTCTGGCGAGACCCGAAGAGGATGCGTTGTTTGCGGTCTTTCTGGCCAGCAACGAGGTGGAGTTTTTCGCCGGTCAGGGCATTGCGTTTGCCGGCGGCTGGGTCTGAGATCAGCCGATCACATTCGCTTCGATGATTCGTCGACCCTCGGTCAGTCTTGCCACCGAGAGCACTGACAGATCGAGCGACCGGTAGGCGCCATGCACGATGAGCTCGGCAAGGCCGCGCCCCACAGCCGGCGCCTGCTGCATCCCGTGGCCTGAAAAGCCGGTCGCAAAAAGCAGGTTGTCGACTGCGGGATGCGCGCCCAGCAGGGCGTTGTGATCGAAGAGGTTCATCTCATAGTAGCCGGCCCAGGCGTTCTCAATGCGAAGCGCTTCGAAGGCCGGCACCCGATGCGCCAGCCCGGTCCAGAAGGCTTCGTCAAACTCGGCCAGATTGGGCTCGAGCGGCAGGTCGTCGGTGTCATCGTCGGGCGTGCGACCGCCGATGAACTGCCTGCCTTCGGGGCGGAACCAGAAACCGCTCGGGTCGATCACCAGCGGGCAATCGGCCAGTGTTGCCGGACACGAAAAGACAAACACCGTGCGACGCCGGGCGTGCACAGGCAGGTCGATGCCGGCGGCATTTGCAAGCGGGCGGGCCCAGGCGCCGGCCGCATTGACCGCCGTGCCGCAGGCCAGGCGAGTGCCGTCGGCCAATTGCAGCGCGGCGATTTTGCCCGCAGCACTCGCAGCACCCGCAGCAGATCGGCCGGCCCCCGCCATCTCGAAGCCCACCACCTCGCCCCGGATCAGCGTTGCGCCCTGCGCCCTTGCGGCCCGCAGCATCGCCTGATGAAGCGCCGGGCCGTCGAACCAGCCTTCAGCACCGGCGCCGAGCGTGCCGACCGACAGATCGCCGGTCCGCAGCCAGGCAAAGCGCTGCGCCAGGGCGTCGCGCTCGAGCAGCTCGATCGGCGCGCCGTGCTGGCGTTGCAGTGCGTGCTGGGCGCGCAGACTGTCGGCGCCCCTGGCGCGTGCCAGATAGAGGTATCCGGGATCGGTCAGTCCGATCGCCGGCGCTTCGCCGTCGATCGCAAGCAGGCTCGATGCCTCGCGCAAAAACTGCAGCCCGAACTGCGAGAGCTGAATATTGATCGGATGCGAGAACTGCTGCCTGATCGAGCTCGCCGAGCGTTGCGACGAGGCCTGCGAAAAGCCGGTATCGCGTTCGATGAGCGCCACTCGCAGCGCGGGGTCCAGGCGCAGGAGCCACCAGGCAATCGAGGCGCCCTGAATGCCGGCGCCGATGATCGCGACATCGAAACTGCGATCGCAGGCGCCCTGCGCTGCGCTATCAGCCATGGGGGCACTGTTCGCCCCGGCCGCCTTCGGGCTGTTGGTCTTGCCCTCTATGGCCTTGCTGCCTGATGTCATGCGCCACCTCGTGTACGGGATGCGTCGCCCTGCCTGTTGTCGGCCATCGCGCGCTCGGCCAGCGCTGCGTCATAAACCAGGCGCGCGGCCGCCGCATCCTCGACTGCCTGCCCGAGCGCCTTGAAGACCCGGTGCCGGTGCGGGCTTCGTGCCGGCCAGGATCTCGCCGATCTCGGCACTGATCCTTGCGCCCGATTCGATCACATCGCCCGACTCGAGCTCGGCGGCATGACGGCTGTCGGCGATCAGGGTGTGGCGCATGACCTCGTCGTCGAGTTCGCGCCAGCCGGGGCGTGCGGCGCCGATCGCTGCCACCATCGCACCCGGTTTGAGCCAGGCGCCGCGCAGGACCGGCTCGGTCGCATTGGTGACGGTGCACACGATGTCGGCTCCACGCACCGCCTCTTGCGCGCTCCCGCAGGCGATGCCGCCAATCTCGGCGGCGCAGCGGCGCACATTGCCGGCATCGCGGCTCCAGATGCGAATCTCGCTGATCGGTCTGACCGCGCGCAGCGCCAGCGCATGGGTGCGGGCCAGCGCGCCGCTGCCCAACAGGGCCAGCACTTTCGGTGCGGGCGAGGTCAGCGCATCGCAGGCCACGGCAGTGACTGCGGCGGTGCGCAGCGCGGTGATCCAGGTGCCGTCCATGATCGCGAGGGTTTGTCCGGTGCGCGGATCCATCAGAACGATCGTGGCCAGCAGGGTCGGCAGGCCCAGGCGGGCATTGCCGGGAAACTGCGTGATCAGTTTGGTGACCAGGGCCTGGTCGCTCAGCACCGGCTTCAGGAACAGCAGGCCGCCGGCATCAGGAATCTCCATCACCATGCGCTGCGGCTGCACCACGCGGCCTGCCGACAGATCGACAAGGGCGTGACGCAGTGCCTGCAGCAGGGATGGCAGGCTGAGCAGTCGGCGCACCGCGGCGTCGTCGAGGTGCAGGGGCGGCGCGAAAGTCGGGTCGATCAGCAAGGGCGAAGGCTTGCGTAGAGCCTGGTGCGGCGTCGGCAGCAGGGTAACGCAACTCGGCCGTTCAGAGGCAGCCAAGCGTCTGCCTGAAAGCCACACATCGCACGCCGATACAATGGCCACGATGGACCTGATGCAAGCCGCGACCGATCCGTCGGCGCCGATCGACCCGAGCGCCGGTAGCGCCACGACCATCGCCACCACCGGCCTTGCGGTTGTCGTGGCGGGCGTTGCGCTGCAACTGCTCGCCGATCGCGCGGTGTGGTGGCCCGAGGCGCGGACGCTGTTTGTGGCCGATGTTCACCTTGGTAAGGCCGAGTCTTTCAGTGCACTCGGTGTGCCGGTGCCGCGCGGACCGACCGCGGCCACGCTTGACCGACTCGCTGCGCTGATCGATCTTTGCGCCGCAACCCGGCTGGTGGTGCTGGGCGATCTGCTGCATGCCCGACAGGCGCAGGCGCCTGCGACGATCGGATTGCTGCGGCAATGGCGGTCGCAGCACGCTCGCGTGCAATGCCTGCTGGTGCGAGGCAATCATGATGACCATGCCGGCGATCCGCCTGCTGAACTCGGTATCGAGATGGTCACGCAGGGTGAACCGCTGGGTCCGTTCTCGCTCTGTCATCTGCCCTTTGAGAGCGAAGTCCCGCCCTTTGCCGACAGGTCCGCCGCGCCGGGGGAGGGCCAGTCATTGAGCCAATTATCGAGCCAATCATCGAACCAATCATCGAGCCATCGGCAAAGCCCCGCCGGCGGCTATCGACTGGCCGGCCATCTTCATCCGGCGGTACGCCTGTCGGGTCGGGGGGGTGCATCGGTGAGGCTGCCGTGCTTTCGGGTCGGCAAGTCGCAGATGGTGCTGCCGGCCTTCGGTGACTTCACCGGTGGCGCGACCATCGTACGCATCGAGGGCGAGCGCATCTTCGCGATTGCGCCGCCCAGGGTGATCGAGGTGCCCGCCCCGATGCCGTCGTTCAGGCGCCGTTAGCGCTGATTCGCGCAATCGTCGCGTCGATCAGCGCCCGTGCGATCGACAGGCGCGGCGGCATCTGCGGCAAAGCGTCGAGGTCGAACCACTGTGCATCGGCCAACTCGGCCGGATCGTGGCGCACCTCGCCGCCGGCGTACTCGGCGGTGAAGGCGATCATCAGAGAGTTGGGAAACGGCCAGCTCTGGCTGGCGAAATAGCGCGGATTTTTGATCTCGATATTGGTCTCCTCGAGGACCTCGCGGGCGACGCACTCCTCGATCGTCTCGCCGGCCTCGAGAAAACCGGCCAGCGCGCTGTAGCGGCCCGGCGGAAAATTCACGCCGCGTCCGAGCAGGAACTGCTTGCCCTTGGTCACCAGCGCCATCATCGCCGGCGAGATCCGCGGATAGACCGTCAGGCGGCAGCGCGGGCAGCGCTTGGCGCGCTCGCCGCTGGCCTGCTCGGTCGGGATGCCGCAGGCGCCGCAGAACTGATGGGTGCGATCCCACTCGAGAATCTGCACCGCACGCATCGCAATGGACAGGGTCTCGTCGTCGAGCGAACCGAACCAGGTGCGCAGGTTGCCCGCCTTCCAGCCGTCGGGCATCAGGTCGGCCGGATGGTCGTCCGCCAGCGCGACCGCGAGATGGTCGACACCCTGATGGCGGCCAATCGGATGCACCCGCGCGGGCGCAAAGCCCAT
The DNA here is from genome assembly GCA_945883285.1 of Bordetella parapertussis. Taxonomy (GTDB): domain Bacteria; phylum Pseudomonadota; class Gammaproteobacteria; order Burkholderiales; family Burkholderiaceae_E; genus UBA4615. Next base: position 6,702 of record CAMCXH010000016.1, read on the forward strand.
GGCGCGCCAGGTCCGCCAGGGCAGGGCGCGCGGCTCATCGAGGCTCTGGACGAGCGAGTCGCGAACGAAGAGGTGAACCACCGCATCGGCATGAAGCTCGAGGTCGAGGGCGGGTTGAAAATCGATGGGTGTGCGCAGCATCGTCGGGATCGCCTGGCTGAGGGGAACTCCGGGGATTGTCCCATGCCCGGGGGCTGCTATCGTCCGACCAGAGCCCGCCTGAAAACACAAGGAGACCAGACATGACTTTCGATCAGCTGCTCGAGCGCTTTGCGACCGCGGTCGGCGCCCGCGACACCGCAGGCCTGGCCGCACTCTTTACCACTGACGGCGTCTATGACGACTATTTCTTCGGCCCGCATCAGGGGCGTGAGTCGATCGCGGCCATGCTCGACCGCTTCTATGACGGCGGCGAGGCCTTCTCCTGGGAGTTCGTCGAGCCGGCCTGCAGCGCGGACACCGGCTATGCGCGCTACTGCTTCAGCTATCGCTCGCGTGAACCCGACAGCACAGGCGAACTGGTGATCTTCGAGGGGGTCAGCCGATTTCGTTTGCGCGATGGACTGATCGCCCATTACGGCGAGGTCTTCGATCGCGGCGTCGCCTTCACCCAGCTCGGCTATGCGCCGGCGCGGATCGTGAAGCTGCTGGCGCGTTATGCCACCGGTTTTCGCAATGGCGAATCGGCGCAGCGCCATCTGGCCTACCGCGCCCGCGGCATCGACGCCTAAGCCGGTGGGCCATGCGGCCCGGTGCCCAGGGTGGTGTCGGTGCGGTGTGATCGGCGCAGCGGATAGACGAACTGCGTGAGCCACGATTCGGGCCCGTGCCGCAGATCGTCCTCCAGGCCGAAGGCCGGCGGATAACGGCGAGTGATGCGCGCGGTGCCGAAGATCATGTCCCAGATGAAAAGCAGATTGCCGTAGTTGCCCGCGTAGTAGCCGATGCCGTCGTCCTGCCTCAGCGCGTGGTGGGCGAAGTGGGTGGCCGGCGTCGAAATGGTGCGCTCGAGTACCCAGGCCACCGGGCTGAGCCAGGGTGTGCGGTAGAGCCACTGATCCCAGCGGATGGCCGAATGCGCGCCGATGATGACCGTGACCTTGACGATGCTGTAGAACACATAGACCCAGCCGAAGCCGAGATAAAGCAGCGCGCCCGACAGCCAGAGGCCTGGCATCAGCGCGTAATAAAAGGCGTTGTTTCGATAGACCAGGCGCACGCTCATGTAGCCCGCCGAATGATGCGCGCGATGCAGCGGCCACATCACCGAGGTGTGGCTCAGTCTGTGCCACCAGTACTGCGTCAGATCGTCGGCCACCAGCAGCACCAGCAGCATCTGCCACCATGGCCAGTCGGCGAGCGCATTGCGCTGCGCTGGCATCAGCCAGTCACACAATGCGCCGGACGTGCTCAGCACGCCCACCGAGATCAGCGGAAACATCAGCGTCACTGCGATCTCCAGGCGCACGTCTTCGCGGGTTGACTGGCGTGCCAGGAATCGGCCCTGCAGCATCTCGGCCAGCGCGAACGCGGCCCACACTGAGCCGATCACAACAATCTGGAGGGTTTGCGGGGCCATGGTGTCCTCGGGGTGCGTCGCTCAGCGCAAGGCTTCGCAACTGAGTGAACTGCGTGCTGCCTCGACCACGGATTTCTCGGCCGCGTAGTCGGCCACCAGCACCCGCATCAGCAGCAGACCGCGCGCCGACGGCGAGTCGATCAGTGTCGCGCCGGCCGGCAGTTCGGGCCTTTTCGCATAGGCTTTCGGGCCGATCAGCACGATGTCGATCGGTTTTCCGGCCGCTTCGCGATCATTGATGACAAAAAAATTGTCGGAGTTGTCGGCGTAAAGCGCAATCGACCAGTAGCGGGGTGCCTTCGGGTCGGCCTGGATGCGCAGCGGCGTCGTGCTGACATCGAAGGCGCAGGTGGCATAGAGCAGATCGGGGCTGGGCATGACGATGCGCCGCGCCGACGCATCGGTCATTGGCGGCAGAAAGACCCCGCTGGTTCTTTCGGGCTGCGCGGCCGAGAGCACACGGCCCATGATCACCCGCGGCACTGCCCACACTGCCAGCCCGTGCACTGCAGCCGCCAGTGTGAGGGTCGCGCCGATCCGCCAGGCCCACAGCCGCCTGCGGCTGCTGAGCAGTGCCGACGATTGCGCCTGGGTCATGCGCAGCCCGCCAGTCGCTCGATGCGCGGCGCCTCGAGCGATGCCGGGGCAGCCTGCAGCGCGCCGTCGGGGTTATAGACCCGCAACGTGAACATCAGGCCCCGGTCGCCGGGCGTCGGCAGCCATGGCAGGCCGGCTGCGCCGGGGTCGGTCGGGCCGCTGATCAGCGCGAACGCGCCTGTCGCGTCGACCGGCGCGCTCAGGCCATTGACGCTGTAGCGACGCTGCTCGTTGGGAAACAGAAAGTAGTCCTCGGCATAGGCGGTCAGGCTCCACCAGCGGGCCTTGGGCGGCGGCCCACTCACCCGGTAGCTGCAGCGCGAGCGCAATGGCTGGCCATCGGAGTCGGTTGCGGCGATGTAGTACATGGTCTCGGCGCGATTGAGTGCGAGCAAGCCGCCAACCGCCACGCGGGCGCGGGTATAGGCGTCGGCATCGGCGCTGCCCGCCAGCAGATTGGCCTGCCAGGGCCCGACGCGCGCACCGAAGCCATCGCTGCGCTTGAGCGCCAGCCAGGCGCTGCCAAGGCCGAGCGCGGTGGCCAGCACCACCAGCAGCACCAGCCCGACCAGCACCGTCCAGCCGCTGCGACGCTGCGAAGCGGACTTGGCAGTCATGTGCGCCCCTTCGCGGGCATCATCAGCCCAATGATCACCGGCGCAATGATCAGGTCATTGATCAGCGCATTCGTCGGTTCGCTCAGCTTGATGCTCATCGTTGCGCCGCCGCCGAACGCCGCCAGGCGATCTGTCGCCGGGCCAGCATGGCCAGCCAGGCCGAGGCCCGCGACGGCACCAGTCTGAACAGCAGATCGCCGATGCGTGCGTCGGCACCGATCAGCACCCGCGTCTTGCCGGCCTGCAGTGCCTTCACGATGACCGCGGCTGCCTGCGGCGCGCTGGTACGGGCCATTTTGTCGAACTGCGCATGCAGGGCCTTGGGGGATGTGGCCATGCTCGAGTAGTCGCCCAGTCGGGACTGCTCCGCGATCCGGGTCTTGATGCCGCCCGGATGCACGCACAGCACATTGACGCGACTGTCGCGGATCTCCTCGCGCAGCGCGTCCGAAAACGCCCGCACCGCCGCCTTGCTGGCGTTGTACATCGACTGAGTCGGCACCGAGATCATCGCGAACACGCTAGACAGATTCACGATCGTGCTGCCCGGGCGCGCCTGCAGCAGCGGCAAAAAGAGGCGGCTGCCATTGACCACGCCCCAGAAATTGATGTCGATCAGCCAGTGGGCGTCAGTCGGATCGAGGCTGCGCACCGGCGAGACCAGCCCGACGCCGGCATTGTTGACCAGCACATCGACGCCTTCGAAGGCCTGCCGCGCCCGCTCGGCGAGTGCCTCGAGATCGGCGATCTTCGCCACATCGCAGACCTGGGTCAGGCAGATCAGCCCGCGGTCCCGCAGGGGCTGCGCGACCTTCTCCAGGCGTGCGAAGTCGATGTCGCAGATCAGCAGTCGGGCGCCCTGCGCGGCCATCGCGTTGGCGAGTGCTTCGCCGATGCCCGATGCGGCACCGGTGATGACGACGGCTTTGCCTTGAAACGAGGTCATGGGGCGGCCTGCGCAGGGAAGTAGTTCAGAAAACGTCGGCGCTGACTTTGCCGTCGGCGACGCAACTATACACAACTGTCTGTTTTGCTTGCGAGTGGACCGACAGGTCGCAAACCCATCGCCATCATGCCGCCACGCTGGATCCCGCTTTCGATTGTCTATTTACAATGACACAAATAAGTGTCAATTTATCGAGACGCTTACATCGAAAAGTCGAGACCCCAGCCATGATGCGATTGATGATCGAGGTCGTGCTCAAAGCCGGCCTGCTTGTGTCTGGCTTGATGCTCGCCGGCTGCGAACGGCCGCCGATCGAGTCTGTCCAGACCGGCTACCGCGGTACCGGCATGCAGCAGATCTACAACCCCCGAACGCTCGCCGAGCAGGCCGGTCTGAATGCGGCGCCTGCGATCGATGCGCCGGCGCGGGTACGGGCCGGTGGGCCGACGGCGGGCGACGTCTATCAGAACGTGAAGGTCCTCAACGGATTGAGCCTGGCCGAATTCGGCCGGACCATGAATGCGATGACCAACTGGGTGTCGCCGGTTCAGAGTTGTCTCTATTGCCACATCGAGGGCAACTTCGCCGACGACAGCAAATACACCAAGGTGGTCGCACGCCGGATGATTCAGATGACCCAGCATCTGAATGCAGACTGGAAATCCCATGTCGGTGCCACCGGCGTGACCTGCTACACCTGCCATCGCGGCAATCCGCTGCCCCAGCCGGTCTGGTTCCGCCAGCCTCCCGACACCAGACATCCGGTGCTTGGCGATCTCGCCGGCCAGAATGCGCCGGCCAGGTCGGTCGGGCTGAGTTCTTTGCCCAACGATCCGTTCTCGCACTATCTGCTGTCGGAAAAAGAGGCCGCCACGATCCGCGTGGCCGGAAACACCGCGCTGCGCACCGACAACAACAAGTCGACCAAGCAGGCCGAGTTCACCTACGGGCTGATGATGCACATGTCGAATTCACTCGGCGTGAACTGCACCTACTGCCACAACACGCGTGCCTTCGCGAGCTGGGAAGAAAGCCGCCCGCAGCGGGCCACCGCCTGGTATGGCATCCGCATGGTCCGTGACATCAACAGCGACTATCTGGAGCCGCTCGCCGGCACCTTCCCGGAGTTGCCGACCGGGCGTCTCGGTCCGCTGCACGACACCGCCAAGGTCAATTGCGGTACCTGCCACAAGGGCGCGTTCAAGCCACTGAACGGCGCCGCGATGGCGCAGCACTATCCGGCCTTGCTGGGAGCGGTCAGCCCCTGATGTTCAGCCCTTGATTTTGACGAAGGAGCTGCACCAGCCAGCGTTTGCGACCAGCTTGTCGACCATCAGGTCGCATTCAGCCCAGGCATCGCTCGGTTTGCCGAGCCATGCCATGCAGCCGCTGCATTTCTCGCCTGTCGCATGCTTGGGGAAGCGCTTCTTGTCGACCTGGTTCGAGTCGTTGCGATAGCCGAGTGAGGCGGCTTTCGGGTCTGCCTCGTCGACTTTCGTCGGGCCGGCCAGTGCCAGGCCAGAGCAGGTGAGCGTGGCGCCTGCGGCCACGGCATGAAGCATGAAGGTGCGTCGCTTGATCTGATTCATCGTTTGACTCCGTTGCAAGGGGCAGGTGACAGGGGCAGGTGACAGGCAGAAATGCGCAAGGTCGCCATCGGGTGCGACCTCAGTGGTGGGCGTCGAGCTTGAAGATGCTGACCGACGCCAGCAGCCGGGCGGCCTGATCCTTCAGGCTTTCTGCGGCCGCTGCCGACTCCTCGACCAGCGCGACGTTCTGTTGGGTCATGCGATCGAGGTCCGAGACCGCGTCACCCACCTGATTGATCCCGCCGGATTGTTCTTGCGTGGCCGTGCTGATCTCACCGATCAGGACCGCGACCTGACGAACCTGGGTGACCACGTCGGTCATCGTGACGCCGGCATCGCTGACCAGTTTCGAGCCCTGCTCCACGCTGGCCGAACTGGCGCCGATCAGGGTCTTGATCTCCTGGGCGGCCGACGCGCTTCGCTGCGCGAGGTTGCGCACTTCGCTGGCCACGACCGCAAAGCCGCGGCCCTGTTCGCCGGCGCGTGCCGCCTCGACCGCCGCATTGAGCGCGAGAATATTGGTCTGGAAGGCGATGCCGTCGATCACGCCGATGATGTCGGCGATTCGCCGGCTCGACTCGGTGATCTGCGTCATGGTCTTGACGATCTGCTCGACCGCTGCGCCGCCGCGTGCGGCCGCCTCGCTCGCGCTGCTGGCCATGTCGCTGGCCTGGCGCGACGACTCGGCGTTGTTCAGCACGGTCGAGCGGATTTCGTCCATCGATGCCGCAGTTTCCTGCAGGTTGCAGGCCTGCTGCTCGGTGCGCCGGCTCAGGTCGTTGTTGCCGCTCGCAATCTCGGAGGTGCCGGTGGCGATATGTTCGCTGCCCTGACGCACCTGGCTCACCACTTCTTTCAGATGCTGGTTCATCTGGCCAAGGGCCTCGAGAAGCTGACCGCTTTCATCCTTGTAATGAGTCGGGATGGCGGCGCTGAGGTCGCCTCGCGCAGCGGTTCGCGCCAGTGTCACGGCTTCGCCGATCGGGCCGGTGATCGATCTTGTGACCAGCCAGGCCAGCACCATGCCGATGGCCAATGCACCCACCACAAAAATGATGAGCATCAGGCGCGCGGTCTTGTAGGACGCCGCCGCGTCTTCGGTGTACTCGTCACTGGTCTTGGCCTGCAGGCCCGAGAGCGTCTGCAGCACCGTGATCCAGCGCGCCTGGCGAGGATGCACTTTCTCCATCAGAAAGTCTGCCGCCTCCTCGATCTGCCCGGACATGCCCAGATCGATCGCCTGCGACATCAGCGCCACCGTCACCTTCTCGCTGCGTTTGATCGCCTCGAAGAGCGCCTTTTCGGCTTCGGATGCGTCATAGCGTTCGATCAGCGCGAGCAGGTCGGCCTCGGCCTTCGAGTAGGCCTTGCCGGCGTCCTCGATCGCCTGGAGTTCCTGCTTCTTCAGGTCCTTGTCCGAGCGCAGGGTGAGATTGCGGATGGCGATGGCACGCTGGCTGACTGAATCGATCATCACGTTGACCGCGGCAATCTGCTGGTTGTTGCCCCCGGTGATGTGAGCCATCCGGCTGTTCATGTCGGCCATGTGGACGATTGCGAACACCGCCATCGTGGCCATGACGATGAAGACGCCGCCGAAAGCCAGCATCAGTCGTGTACCGATGCGCAGGTCAAGCAGCAGGCCCAGCAGTCTGTGGTGGCGCGGCATGGGATGTCCGATAGCGGATGAGTGTGTCTTAATTGTGAACTGATGGTGACGAGGCGAACCTTGTATCAGAGGGGGTCAGTCGGGGCAATTCAGGCGTTCGGGCGGCTGGCATCCGCGGACAGCCGGCCACGCCGGGTTGACAAGCTGCTCGATCCGATAAATAGTACGAACGTTCGTTTATATTTCTGATCCATGCGCAAAGGTGAACAGACCCGTTCGGCGATCGTTGCAGCTGCCTGCGAGCTGGCCGCGCGCGCCGGTCTCGAAGGCCTGACCATCGGCGCGCTCGCCGAGCGCATGCAGATGAGCAAGAGCGGCGTCTTTGCGCACTTCGGTTCGCGCGAAGAGCTGCAGATCGCCGTGCTCAAGGCCTACGAGCAGCACTTCGTCAAGGAAGTGCTGGTGCCGGGACTGAGCGCGCCACGCGGCCTGCCGCGCCTTCGCGCCATCTTTGCGCTCTGGCTCGACCGCACCGCGGTGGACGCGGCCAGTGCCTGCATCTGGCTTTCAGGTGCCAGCGAATACGACGATCGGCCGGGGCCGGTGCGAGACGAGCTGGTCCGCATGGTGCTGTCGTGGCAGCGCGAACTGATGCGCGCGATCCAGCAGTCGATCGAGACCGGCGAGTTGCGGGCCGACGCCGATCCGGGCGATCTGGTCTTCGATCTCTATGGCGTCATCCTGGTGCTGCACCATGACGCCCGACTGATGGCCCGCGCCGATTCGGTGACTCGTGCGCGGCGGGCCTTCGATCGCCTGATTGCCGCTTACCTGGCCGCGCCCGCCGCAACGTCGCGATCGGCAGGCGCCCGGCCAGCCTCGCCTCTGACGCACTGATCCCGACCTTCGATTGCCTGATACCCACTTTCAATCGCTCCCACCGACCCGCCCCCACCGAACCTTCTTTCAGGAAACCTCGCCATGCCTCACTACACCCCGCCCCTTCGCGACATGCAGTTCGTGCTGCATGAGGTCCTCGGCGCCACCGAGCGGCTGCGCGAGTTGCCGCAGCATGCCGATGTCACCCGCGAACTTGCCGATCAGGTGATCGAAGAGGGCGGCAAGTTCTGCGCCGAGGTGCTGTTTCCGCTCAACCGCAGCGGCGACGAAGAAGGCTGCACCTATGCCGGCAATGGCGTCGTCACCACGCCCAAGGGCTTCAAGGAGGCCTGGGCGCTCTTCAAGGAAGGCGGCTGGCCCACGCTCACCTGTGACCCGGCCTATGGCGGCCAGGGCCTGCCGGCCACCGTCGGCATTGCCTTTCAGGAAATGCTCAACGCCGCCAACCAGGCCTGGGCGATGTATCCCGGTCTGACCCATGGTGCCTACAACTGTCTGATGGAGCACGGCACCGAGGCGCAAAAAGCGCTCTATCTGCCGCGCATGGTGTCAGGCGAATGGACCGGCACGATGTGCCTGACCGAACCCCACTGCGGTACCGACCTGGGCATGCTGCGCAGCAAGGCCGAGCCTCAGGCCGATGGCAGCTTTGCGATCACCGGCACCAAGATCTTCATCTCGTCGGGTGAGCACGACCTGGCCGACAACATCGTCCATCTGGTGCTGGCCCGTCTGCCCGACGCGCCCGCCGGCACCCGAGGCATCTCGCTCTTCATCGTGCCCAAGTTCATCCCCGATGCCGCTGGCGCGCTGGGCGCACGCAATGGCATCACTTGCGGTCGCATCGAAGAAAAGATGGGCATCCACGGCAATGCCACCTGCGAGATGAACCTGGTGGGTGCCTCGGGCTGGATGGTCGGTGAGCCCAACAAGGGGCTCAATGCGATGTTCATCATGATGAACGCGGCGCGCATCGGGGTGGGCATGCAGTCGGTCGGCCTGATGGATGTGGCTTATCAGAACTCGCTGGCCTATGCCCGCGACCGCCTGCAGTCACGCGCACTCACCGGCGCGAAAGCGCCCGAGAAAGCCGCCGATCCGATCATCGTGCATCCGGATGTCCGCCGCATGCTGCTCACGCAAAAGGCCTGGGCCGAAGGCTCGCGCTGCTTTGCCTACTGGCTGGCGCTGCAAGTCGATGTGGCGCACTCGCATCCCGACGAAGCGCAGCGCAAAGCCGCCAACGATCTGCTCGCCCTGCTCACGCCGGTGGTCAAGGCCTTCATCACCGACAACGCCTTCACCACCACCAACATGGCGCTGCAGGTCTACGGTGGCCATGGCTACATCCGCGAGTGGGGCATCGAGCAACATGTGCGCGATGCCCGCATCAACATGATCTATGAGGGCACCAACACCATCCAGTCGCTCGACCTGCTGGGGCGCAAGGTGCTGGGCGACAACGGTGCCAGGCTGCGTGCCTTTGGCGAGATGATCAAAGCTTTCGTCGAAGCAGAGGGCACCAATGAGGCGATGGCCGATTTCGTCAACCCGCTGGCCGATCTGGGCGACAAAGTCACCAAGCTCACGATGGAAATCGGCATGAAAGCCTTCCAGAGCCCGGATGAAGCCGGTGCGGCGGCGGTCGACTATCTGCGCATCGTCGGTCATCTGGTCTATTCCTACTTCTGGGCCCGCATGGCCCGCGTGGCGCTCACCCGCATCGAGGCTGATGGCGACCAGGTCGAGCCCTTCTACACCGCCAAGCTCGCCACCGCGCGTTTCTATTTCGCCAAGCTTCAGCCCGAAACCGCCTCCCTCATGCAGAGCGCGCGCAGCGGCGCGGGCTCGCTGATGGCGCTGCCTGCCGAGCTGTTCTGACCTCACTTCATTCGACACGGAGATTGTCTTGTCTGATTGCATTCGTATTCTTGCGGCCGCCGTTCTGATTGCTGGCGTCGCGCCGGCAATGGCTCAGTCGGCCACTCAGTCGACCACGGTGCCCACCGACAGCCCGGTCGGCCTGTGGAAGACCGTCGATGACGCCACCAAGCAGCCCAAGGCGCTGATCCGCATCAGTGATCAGGGCGGGGCGCTGGTCGGAAAGGTCGAAAAAATCCTGGTGCCCAATGGGGCCGATGCGGTCTGCGATCAGTGCACCGATCAGCGCAAGGACAAGCCGATCCAGGGCATGACCATCCTCAGCGGTCTGAAAAAGGACGGTCAGGAATGGACCGGCGGCGAAATCCTCGATCCCAACAACGGCAAGGTCTACAAGGCGCTGGCCAAGCTCGCCGATGGCGGCAGAAAGCTCGAGGTCAGGGGCTTTGTCGGCGTCCCCACGCTTGGTCGCACCCAGTCGTGGCTGCGCGAGAACTGATCACCGCGCACCGCTGATGGCGTTGCGCGCACCGCAAGAATTCTTCAGGAGAAATCATGAGCCGATTCATCGTTCGCAAAGTGGCGGTGCTGGGTGCCGGGGTGATGGGTGCGCAGATCGCGGCCCATCTGGTCAATGCCCGGGTCGAGGTGATGCTGTTCGATCTGCCCGCCAAAGAGGGCAACAAGAGCGCGATTGCCATCAAGGCGATCGAGGGCCTGAAAAAGCTCAATCCGGCGCCGCTGGGCACCCCTGAGCTTGCCGCCTTCATCGAGCCGGCCAACTACGACGAGCATCTCGAGGCGCTGCGCGGCTGCGACCTGGTGATCGAGGCGATTGCCGAGCGCATGGACTGGAAGCACGATCTCTATCGCAAGGTCGCGCCTTTCCTTGCGCCTGATGCAATCTTCGCCTCCAACACTTCGGGGCTGTCGATCACATCGCTGTCGGAAGGCTTCGACGATGCGCTCAAGCAGCGCTTTTGCGGCGTGCATTTCTTCAATCCGCCGCGCTATATGCATCTGGTCGAGCTGATTCCAACCGCGACCACCGATCCGGCCATCCTCGATCGGCTCGAGACCTTCCTCACCACCACGCTCGGCAAGGGCGTGGTGCGCGCCCGCGACACACCCAACTTCATCGGCAACCGCGTCGGCATCTTCGGTCTGCTGGCCACGGTGGTTGAGGCCGCGAAGTTCGGCCTGCCGGTCGATGTGGTCGATGACCTCACCGGCGAGAAGATGGGCCGCGCCAAATCCGGCACCTTTCGCACCGCCGATGTGGTGGGCCTGGACACGCTCGGCCATGTGATCAAGACCATGCAGGACACACTCAAGGGCGATGCCTTCGAAGCGGTCTATGCCACCCCGCCGCTGCTTGCCGGTCTGCTCGCCAAGGGCGCGCTCGGCCAGAAGACCGGCGCGGGCTTTTATCGTAAGGTCGGCAAAGACATTGAGCGCATCGATGCAGTCACCGCCGGCTATGTCGTCGCCGGCGGCAAGGCCGACGAGACCGTGGCCCGCATCCTCAAGAAAAAAGAGCCCATCGAGCGGATCAAACTGCTGCGCGAATCGACCCATCCGCAGGCGCAATTCGTCTGGTCGATCCTGCGCGATTCATGGCACTACGCCGCGATCAACCTGGCCTCGATTGCCGACAGCGCGCGCGATGTCGATCTGGCGATGCGCTGGGGCTTCGGGGCCAAGGAAGGGCCCTTCGAGGCCTGGCAGGCGGCCGGCTGGACGCAGGTCGCGCAATGGATTCGCGAGGACATCGACGCCGGCAAGACCCTGGCGGCGGTGCCGCTGCCGGCCTGGGTCTTTGAAGGGCCGGTGGCCGAGCGCGGCGGGCCATTTCAGCCCGAGGGCGCCTGGTCGCCGCAGGCCGCGACATTCGTTGGCCGCTCGACGCTGCCGGTCTATGAGCGTCAGATTTTTCGCGCACCGGTGCCGGCTGAAAGCGCGGCCCGTGCGCAGGTCGCCGGCAGCACCGTGCATGAAGACGACTCGGTGCGCCTGTGGACCCTTGATGGTCGTGGCATCGACGGCGTGCTGATCCTGTCGATCAAGACCAAGGTGCATGCCATCGGGCCGGGTGTGATCGAAGGCCTGCTCAAGGCACTCGATCTGGCCGAGCAGCACTATCGCGGTCTGGTGATCTGGTCGCCCGACGAGCCTTTTTCTTATGGCGCCGATCTGCAGGCGATGTTGCCGCTCTTCATGTCGGGCGGCGTCAAAGCCATCGAGCCAGCCGAAAAAGCGCTTCAGGACGCCATGCTCAGGCTGCGCTATGCGCAGGTGCCCACGGTTGCGGCAGTGGCCGGCATGGCGCTGGGCGGTGGCTGCGAGCTCGCGGTCTATTGCGCCCGCAGGGTGGCGAGCATCGAGAGCTATATCGGACTGGTCGAGGTCGGTGTCGGGCTGGTGCCGGGCGGCGGTGGGCTGGCCTATGGCGCACGCCGTGCGTCCGAAGAAAGTCAGGCCGCACCCGATGCACCGCTGATGGGCTTCGTGCGCAAGTACTTCACTGCGGCGGCAACCGCCCAGGTCAGCCGCTCGGCGATCGAGGCCCAGCAGCTGGGCTATCTGGTCGAGGGCGACCGCGTGGTCTTCAACTCGCACGAGCTGCTCTATGTGGCTGCGCGTGAAGCGCTTGCCATGAGCGATGCCGGTTGGCGTGCGCCGCGCAAGGCGCTGATCAAGGTGGCCGGGCGCCCGGGCGTGGCGACCATCATGGCGCAGCTGGTGAATATGCGCGACGGCGGCTTTATCAGCGCCCACGACTATCACCTTGGCAAGACGATTGCCGAGGTGATGTGCGGCGGCGATGTCGAAGCCGATTCGATGGTCGACGAGCACTGGCTGATGACACTTGAGCGCAAGGCCTTCATGGGGCTGCTCACGCATCCCAAGACCCAGGAGCGGATCATGGGAATGATGCAGACCGGTAAGCCGGTTCGAAACTGAGCGCACCGCAAGTCAATCGCCACGCCAACGCCACGACAGCGCCACGACAGCGCCACGTTAACCAATCACGACTCACCGAGCCCACCTCCGGAGCACGACCCATGAGCAGACCGATTCAGGACGCCTACATCGTTGCCGCCTCGCGCACACCGATCGGCAAAGCGCCCAAGGGCGCCTTTCGCAACATCCGCCCCGACGATCTGCTGGTCGTCGCCCTGCGCGCAGCCCTGGCGCAGGTGCCCTCGCTCGACCCGGCCACCATCGAAGATGCGATTGTCGGCTGCGCGATCCCCGAAGGCGAGCAGGGCCTCAATGTCGGGCGAATCGCGGCCCTGCTGGCCGGCTTGCCCAACACCGTTGGCGGCGTCACCGTCAACCGCTTTTGCGCTTCCGGCCTGACCGCGCTGGCCATGGCCGCCGACCGCATCCGCGTGGGCGAGGCCGAGGTGATGATCGCCGCCGGCTGCGAATCGATGAGCATGGTGCCGATGATGGGCAATGCGCCGTCGATGAACATGCATGTTTTCGATCGCAGCGAAAACCTCGGCATCGCCTACGGCATGGGCCTGACTGCCGAGAAGGTCGCCACGCAATGGAAGGTCTCGCGCGAAGACCAGGACGCCTTTGCGGTCGAGTCGCATCGCCGTGCACTGGCGGCGCAGGCGGCAGGCGAATTTGCCGATGAAATCTGCCCGGTCGAGGCAGTCGAAAAATTTCCGGATCTGGCCTCGGGCGATGTCGCGGTCAGCAGCCGCACCGTCACGCTCGACGAAGGCCCGCGAGCCGATACCTCGCTCGAGGGTCTGGCCCGCCTGCGGCCGGTCTTTGCCGCCAAGGGCAGCGTGACTGCCGGCAACAGCTCGCAGATGTCCGATGGCGCAGGCGCCCTCATCGTGGTTTCCGAGCGCATCCTGAAGCAGTTCAATCTCACGCCGCTGGCGCGCTTCGTGTCGTTCTCGGTACGCGGTGTGCCGCCCGAGATCATGGGCATCGGCCCGAAGGAGGCGATTCCGGCGGCACTCAAGACCGCCGGGCTCAAGCAGGACGATATCGGCTGGATCGAGCTCAACGAGGCCTTCGCTGCGCAGTCGCTGGCGGTGATCCGCGACCTTGGGCTCGATGCCGCCCGCGTCAATCCGATGGGCGGTGCGATTGCGCTGGGTCATCCGCTGGGCGCTACCGGCGCGATTCGCGCGGCCACCGTCGTGCATGCATTACGACGTCATCGCCTCAAGTACGGCATGGTGACCATGTGCGTGGGCACCGGCATGGGTGCGGCCGGCATTCTCGAGCGGATGTGAGAGGCGAACGATGAGCGTTTATCGCACTGATCACGATCTGGCGTTTTTCAACAAGCTGAGTGAGGGCTGCCTGCCCGGGCTGCTGGGCGTCAAGATTTTGCAGGTGGGTCAGGGCGTTCTGCGCGTTGAGCTTGCGATCGAAGACCACCACTTTGCCGCCAACGGCTTTTTGCATGCCGGCACGGTGGTGACGCTGGCCGATACCGGCGCGGGCTATGCATGCGTCGCGCACCTGCCCGAGGGCGCCTCGGGCTTTACAACGGTCGAGCTCAAGTCCAACCATCTCGGCACCGCGCGCGAGGGCCGAATCCTCGCCGAAGTGCGCAGCGCGCATCTCGGGCGCACCACGCAGGTCTGGGATGCCACCGTCAGCCATGTCGAGACCGGCAAGACGATTGCGCTGTTTCGCTGCACGCAGATGATCCTCTGGCCCAAGGGGTCGGCGTGATCGGGGCATGAGCCGGGTGATGGATTCGATGTGAGCGCCGCATGAGCCTTGGCCGCGCGCTGGCTCTGCCGCTCGCGCCAGTGCTGATCTGGCAGGGGCGCAGGGTGCGGCGCGACACCCCCAAACTGCCCGAAGCAGATGGCCCGCGCACCGGTCTCGATAACGCCGACAAGTTCGACGCCTCCGACGAATCCGGCAAGCCCCTGCGCCTGCTGATTCTTGGCGACTCCTCAGCCGCCGGTGTCGGCGCATCGCATCAGAGCGAGGCGCTGAGCGGCCAGCTGCGCGCCTGCCTGGCCTCGACACTCGCCGTGCCACTGCAATGGCGCGTCGTGGCGCGCACCGGGATTGCCACCGCCGAGGCGCTCGCACTCCTCGATGAGGCCATGCCCGATCAGCCCCAGTGTTTCGACATTGCGCTGGTGGCGCTCGGGGTCAACGATGTCACCGCGCTGCGCGGTGTGTCGCGATGGCTGGCCGATGTCGATCGGGTGTGTGATCGCCTTCGCGAGCGGCATTCGGTGAGGCGAGTGATCTGGTCGGGGCTGCCGCCGATGCACCGCTTCCCGGCTTTGCCTCAACCATTGCGAACGGTGATGGGTCTGCATGCGCGCGCCCTCGATCGCGCCCTCGCTGTGCATTTTTCACACGCCGGCTCAGCGAACGGGCTGCGGCACATTGCGATGCCGCTGATGCCCGACGGTGCGGTGGCCAGCGACGGTTTTCATCCCGGCCCGCTCGCTTATGCCCGCTGGGCACAGACCCTGCACAGCGCGCTCGATGAAGACAAAAAACCCGCCTGAATCAGGCGGGTTTTTCGATGGCAGCCCGCTGTCAGGCGGACCGTGCTCGTCGCGTCAGGCCCGGCGGCGACGCGTGCCGGCGGCCAGACCTGCGCCACCCAGCAGGAAGAGTGCGAGGCTGGAAGGCAGCGGCACATCGGCGGTGGTGCGAAGCCAGTCGTTGCCGCAGATCTCGCCCCAGTGAACCATGATGTTGCTGCCAAGGCCGAGCGCGGCGAAGTTGGTGATGGTGGCCTGATAGATGTAGTGGCTGCCTCCGAGCGTTTCGTAGGCCATCGTCGCCGTGGTGCTGTTGTTGACGGTGTAGCCCGAGGTGGCGATCTGCGACGGCGCAGGGACGTTATTCCAGACCGCCAAGCCGGTCTCCCAGCCCTGTGGGTTGGAGGTGGTGCCGGTGGTGGTCACACTGCCGCTCAGGTTGACCAGCTTGCCGGCTGCCAGCGGCGTGGTGTAGCCGGTGGTGTTGCCGCTGCCATTCATGGTGAAGTTCTGACCGGTGGTTTCCACCCCGATCTTGGGCGAGAAGGTGCTGCCCGACACCGAGCCGAGGAAGAAGTCGCCCATGCCGTAGGTCGGCGTGATGCCGGCGGTGCAGGGGGTGGGGCCGGGGCAGACCGCCAGCGACTGCATCTGGGCGAAGTTCGCACCGGCCACGCCGGTGATCTTCAGATCATTGCCAACCTTCTGCACATAGAGTGCTTCGAGGTCATAAGGCTGACCGCCTTGGCCGGCACCAGGTCTGAGCGTGCCGTTCTGATTGTCGACAATCTCGTAGGCGACACCGGACGTGCTCGGTGTCCAGTAGCTGGTCGCACGGTCGTTGTTGGCCAGACCGGTCGTCGTATTGACGCCGATGCCGGCCAGATAGGTCGTGAGCGCACCGGCACTCGCCACCGGCGACCAGCAGACCGCCGCGATCGCGAGCATCGCGCTCGCGGGGATCAATCGGAATGAGACCTGTCTCGACTGCAGCATGGCAAACATCCTTTTTCTTGAGCGGAGTCAATCAACCGACGAACGGTCGGAACCCACCCAATATGATTGGATGCAGCCATCGCTGCGGTGAACTAGTTCACGTCAGTGCTTATGTTCTGCTGCCGGTTTGGTGCCGGTGCTTGCAGCGGCATTCAGGGCACGCACTGGCACGTCGACATTCACGGTGTGGCGTTTCGAGTCGGGGCCTTCCACAGTCAATGTGAGCGGCACGGTATCGCCGGCATTCAGCGGTTTTTTCAGGTCCATCAGCATCACGTGATAGCCGCCGGGTTTCAGCTCGACCGGCTTGCCGGGCGGCAGCGCCAGCGCTCTGATCGGCCGCATGCGCATGACATTGCCGTCCATTTTCATTTCATGGATCTCGACCGTGCCGGCAACCGGCGAGCGCACCTCAACCAGCCGGCTCTCGCCGGGTGCGGTCAGGGTCATGAAAGCACCGGTGACTTTCTGTTCGGCGACGGTGCCGCGCACCCAGGGGTCGGTGATCGTCACCACCTGGGCGGTGGCCGTCAGCGGCGCGAGCCCTAGGGCGAGCATCAGGCTGAGCACCAGGGCAGCAAGCCCTCGGGGCAGAATCGATTCGAATTTCGGCATGGTCGGGATGTCCTCGGGCAGGCAGGAAGGCAGTGCGAGGTTACCATCGACGGCTATCCCGTTTTGCCTGACCTGAAGCCTCACCCAAGCGACACCCGACATGACCCGATTCCTGCAGGAAACCCGCGACGGCGCCGTCGTGACCCTCACCCTCAATGATCCCGACCGGCGCAATGCGCTGTCGAACCAGGCCCAATGGGACGAGGTGGCCCAGGCCTGTCTGCGCATCGGCCGCGACACCGAGGTCCGCTGCCTGATCATCACCGGTGCCGGCAGCGCGTTTTGCGCCGGTGGCAACGTCAGGGACATGCAGGACAAGACCGGCATCGCTGCCGGCTCACCCGAGCAGATCCGCGACGGGTATCGCCATGGCATCCAGCAGATACCGCTTGCGCTCTATCAGCTCGACATTCCCACCATTGCCGCGGTCAACGGACCGGCGATTGGTGCGGGTTGCGATCTGGCCTGCATGTGCGACATCCGCATCGCCTCCGATCGCGCGCGCTTTGCCGAGAGCTTCGTCAAGCTCGGTCTCATCCCCGGCGATGGCGGTGCCTGGCTGCTGCCGCGGGTGGTCGGCATGTCGAAGGCGGCCGAGATGACCTTCACCGGCGACGCGATTGATGCCGCCGAGGCTTTGGCCTGCGGCCTGGTCTCGAAGGTGGTCGCGCCCGATCGGCTGATGGACGAAGCCCGTGCGCTGGCCGCGCGTATTGCCGCCAACCCGGCGCCGGCGCTGCGCATGGCCAAGCGCCTGATGCGCGAGGGCCAGCATATGCGGCTCGACTCATTGCTCGAGATGTCGGCGGCCTTTCAGGCGATCGCGCATCACACGCCCGAGCACGATGTGGCACTTGCCGCCTTCGTTGCCTCGATGAAGAAGTAGATGCGGCCGTCTTCCACATCGTCGTCTTTGCCGGCGGCCACGCCGCGCCCGCGCGAGCGCTCCGACTTCGAGACCCTCAGCAGTCTCTTTCCCTATCTCTGGGAGTTTCGCTGGCGCGTGCTGCTGGCAATCACCTGTCTGGTGGCGGCGAAGGTTGCGGTGGTCGGTGTGCCGGTCGTGCTCAAGCAGATCGTCGACCTGCTGGTGCCTGCCGGCGGGCAGGCAGCCGTTTTGCTGGCGGTGCCTTTGGGCCTTTTGGCCGCCTATGGCCTGCTGCGCCTGGCCTCGACCTTCTTTACCGAACTGCGCGAATTCGTTTTTGCCCGTGTCACGCAGCGCGCGGTGCGCAATGTGGCGCTCAAGGTCTTTCGGCATCTGCACGGACTGTCGCTGCGCTTTCACCTCGACCGTCAGACTGGCGGGCTGACCCGCGACATCGAGCGCGGCACGCGCGGCATTGCCAGCCTGGTGTCCTACACCCTCTACAGCATCCTGCCGACGCTTGTGGAGATCACGCTGGTGATCGGCTATCTGGTGCTGCACTACGACGTCTGGTTTGCCGGCATCGCCGGCATTGCGCTCACGCTCTACATCATCTACACGATTGTGATCACCGAATGGCGCACCGAGTTCCGGCGTTCGATGAACGAGCTCGACTCCAAGGCCAATGTGCGCGCGATCGACTCGCTGCTCAACTACGAGACAGTGAAGTACTTCGGCAACGAAGAGTTCGAGGCCCGCCGCTACGACGAGAGCATGCAGCGCTGGGAGCGCGCGGCGGTGCGCAGCCAGACCTCGCTGTCGGTGCTCAATGTCGGGCAGGCCCTGATCATCTCGGTGGCAGTCACGCTCATGGTCTGGCGCGCGACCGTCGGCGTGGTCGAGGGCCGCATGTCGATCGGCGATCTGGTGCTGGTCAACGCCTTCATGATCCAGCTCTATATGCCGCTGAATTTTCTGGGCGTGCTCTATCGCGAGATCAAGCAGAACCTGGCCGATATGGAGCGCCTTTTCAGCTTGCTTGATGCCAACCGCGAGGTCGATGATTCACCGGGCGCTGCCCCCTTGACGCTGAGTGGTGCGCCCGAAATCCGCTTCGACAAGGTGGCCTTCGCCTATGAGTCCAATCGCCAGATCCTGCATGAGCTGAGTTTTGTGGTGCCTGCCGGCACCACCACCGCGGTGGTCGGTTCAAGCGGTGCCGGCAAGTCCACGATCGGCCGGCTGCTCTTTCGCTTTTACGACGTGACCAGCGGCGCGATCACCATCGATGGTCACGATCTGCGCTCGGTCACGCAGTCGAGCCTGCGCCGCTCGATCGGCATCGTGCCGCAGGACACCGTGCTCTTTAACGACAGCCTTCGCTACAACGTCGCCTATGGCGAGCCGGATGCCGCAGCCGCCGACATCGAGGCTGCCGCCGATTCGGCGCAGTTGAGTGCCTTTATCGCCTCGCTGCCGCAGGGCTGGAACACGCCGGTGGGAGAGCGCGGCCTGAAGCTGTCAGGGGGTGAAAAGCAGCGCGTGGCAATTGCCCGCATGCTGCTCAAGAATCCGCCTGTGCTGCTGCTCGATGAGGCCACTTCGGCGCTCGATTCGCGCAACGAGGCGGCGATCCAGGAGGCCCTGCGGGCGGTTGCCGCGCATCGCACGACGCTGGTCATTGCGCATCGGCTGTCGACCATTGTCGATGCCGATCAGATCATCGTGCTCGAGGCCGGTCGCATCGTCGAGCGCGGTCGCCATGACGATCTGCTCGCCCTTGGCGGACGCTATGCCGGCATGTGGGCGATGCAGTCGCGCGATGAATCGCAGACCGATGCACCGGGCGAGCAGGAAGACGGCAAGGGCGTGGCGTTCGCAGCGAGCTGAAGGTCGGGGTGCTCAAGGGCTTGAGGGTGCATGGCGAGGGCGCAGACGCCCGCCCCGGCTCAGCGTTTCAGGCCACCGTCCGTGCGATCTGCATCAGCTTGTCGCGCAGGGCTTCGATCCGGAAGGGCTTGCTGATGAAGTCGTTCATACCGGCGTCGATGCAGCGTTCGCGGTCTGAGTCGAAGGCGTTGGCGGTCATCGCGATGATCCAGGGCTGCTGATGCGCCAGATCAAGCTGGCGGATGGCCCGTGTCGATTCGATGCCGTCCAGGATCGGCATCTGCATGTCCATCAGGATGGCGTCGTATTGCGTCGTGCGCGCCCGCTCGATCGCTTCCTGCCCGTTCTCGGCGAGATCGGCCTGCAGGCCGAGCTTTTGCAGGAAGGCAAATGCAATTTTCTGGTTCACCAGATTGTCTTCGGCGACCAGGATGCGCAAGGGCGGCAGCGTGGTTGACGAGTCGAGATCGGGCGATGGTGCCGGTCTGGCGGTGACCTGCGAGGCGGCCATGAAGATGTCGAAGCGAAAGCTCGAACCCACACCCGATTGGCTATCGACCGAGATCTGCCCGCCCATCACCTCGCACAGTTTCGAGCAGATGGCCAGACCCAGACCGGTGCCGCCGAACTGTCGGGTGGTCGAGATATCGACCTGCGAGAAGGCCTTGAAGAGGCGGTCAAGCCGGTCGGCCGGTATGCCGATGCCGCTGTCGCTCACCACGCCGCTGATCATGAACCCGCCGTCTGCCACCGCCTTCGAGCGGGCCTCAACCCGGATATGGCCCTGGTGCGTGAACTTGATCGCGTTTGAAATCAGGTTGGACAGAATCTGTCGCAGTCGGGTGCTGTCGCCTCTGACCATGATCGGCAGGTCCTCGGCCATCGTCAGATCGAGGTGCAGTCCCTTGTCGGCGATCACCGGACGGTAGAGCGCAACGATCTGGCTGAATTCGTTTCGCAGGTCGAAGTCACGCAATTCGAGTTCGAGTTTGCCGGCCTCGATCTTCGAGAAATCGAGGATCTGATCGATCAGCTCGAGCAGCGCGTCGCCGCAATTGCGGATGGTGTTGAGGTCGCGGCTTTGTGTCTCGTCAAGCGGCGAGTGTTCGAGCAGTTGCACCGTTCCCAGGATGCCGTTCATGGGCGTGCGAATTTCGTGGCTGATCATCGCCAGGAACTCGCCCTTGGTGAGGTTGGCCCGGTCGGCCGCATCGCGCGCCTCACGGTAGTTGCGCAGATTGTCGTCGCGCTCCTCGATCAGTCGGCGGATCAGCCCCGAGATCGCGCTCAGGTCATTGGTGTCTTCCTGGCCGGGCTGCAGGATCAGGTTTGTCGTGTTGGCGCTCACCCCGACAGCGTTCGAATCGGTTATGGCGATTGCCGGCTGCGCGCCGGCTTCGCTTTGCATCTGCGCAGCAGTCTGCCTCAGCACCGCGAAGGCATTGGCCCGATTCTGATTGGCCAACTGCAGGTTTTCGGCCATCCGGTTGAAGCTGTCGACCAGCAGGCTCAATTCGCCCGACGACTGCACCGCGACGCGCGTGGCCTGCTGGCCGGAGGCGAGTTTCGAGGCGGCATTGGCCAGCTCGATGATCGGCCGTGAAAAGTGCCTCGCGACGAAGTAGGCGAGCGCAAAGACCGCGAGTGCCGACAGCAGCAGCACGATCAGAAAGAAAGACAGCGCCGATTCGAAGTCCTTGAGCAGCAGTGAGACCGGCACGCCATAGGCAAGCCTGAGAAAGGGCGTGCCCGGGATGACCGACAGATCGCGAAAGGCCACCAGACCGTCGCTGCGGGTCCGGAAGATCACGTCACCCGCAAACGGTGTGTCGGCGAATTCCCGGGCATCGAGCACGAGCGAGGTTGCCTCAGGTCGCAACAGCGTGTCGCCGGTGCGCGAGAACAGCCAGATCGGATGGGCATCGAAGAGGGTTACCGATTGCAGCTTTTTCACGAATCCGTCGAGATCGACCCGCACGACCACCGCGCCGCCGAAGGCGCCGTTGTCCAGATCGAGCGACGACAGCCCCGCCAGCAGCGACAGCCGTCCCCGCTCATCCCGGAAGGGGCCCTCGACCGTGATGGCTCTGGGCGGCATGAACCATTCCATGTTGCCGGCCGACAGCAGCGAGGGTTTGGTCTTGATCTGCGCGAAAAGCCGCTCGAAGTGACTGCCGGTGGGTGTCTGGTGCCACCCCGCAGCGCCTTTCGCGCGGGTGCTCACCCGGTCGGGCGGCGCGATCCGCTTCTTGTCCTCGACGATCGAGATCAGCCGCCCGTCGGCATCGGCGTAATAGATGCCCGAGTAGTTGGAGTAGTCGGCCTGCAGCTTGAGAAAGTTGGTCTCCAGCAGCTTGGCATTGACCGTGCGCTCATCGAACGAGGACGACAGATAAAGGGCCAGCGCCTCGGATGCGGTGATCTGCTTGAGCGAGCGCTGCAGGCCGAGTTCGAACTCCTGATCGAAGTTGGCCTTGATGATGGCGATCTGCTGCTCGATGTTCTGCTGCGTGCGCAGTCGCGCCGAGTCCTTGTTGAACTGAAAGGAAAAATAGATCAGCGGCCCGCCGATGAGCGCACCCACTGCCAGAAAGGCCAGCAACAGGCGCAGAAAGATCGGCATCGTCTTCATCATGCGATTCGCGCTCCGGCAATCGCGGACCGCTTCATCAATGCAGGCAAGCTGATCGGCACCTGACGCCTTACTTCCTGAGCGCGAGCGACTGGTCGACGAATTCGTCGATCAGATACATCGCATCGTCGAGCTTGATGCCCAGCGCCTTGGCGCGCATCCGGTTGACCAGATAAGGGCCGCGCTCGGGTGTCCTGACCGCCATGCGGGCGGGCTTGAGCCCTTGCGCCAGGATGCTGTTGGCCATC
This sequence comes from Bordetella parapertussis, assembly GCA_945883285.1. Lineage (GTDB taxonomy): Bacteria > Pseudomonadota > Gammaproteobacteria > Burkholderiales > Burkholderiaceae_E > UBA4615. The sequence goes on from CAMCXH010000016.1 coordinate 29,164, forward strand.
TCGAAAGCCAGATACCCCTGGTTGTAGCCCGAATCATTCGCGGTCAGCAGCATGCCTTCATAGACAAACTGGTCTTCATGCGAGGCCTCCGGAATCCTGATGTTGTTGAGATACCAGCGGCCGACTTCCATCATGTCGACATGGTTGCCATTGGCATCGCGCAGCGTGTCGTGGTTGAGCACGAAAAAAGCATCGACCCGTTTTGAAAGCTCGAGCGCGCGAGCCTTGAATTCATCGAGTGAATTGGTCATCACCTTGTCGACCAGCTTCATCGGCAGATCGCCGCGCTGCGCGAGCTGCTCGATCATCTTCACATTGGGTCGGGCCGACTCCGAGTCGCAGGCCAGGATGGCAAAGGTCTTGGCGCTGGGCACCATACGCTTGAGCAGGTCGAGGCTTTCCTTGTGATAGCCGGTCTGCCAGACACCGGTCACATTGCGACCGGGCGCGTCCATGCTGTCGACCAGCCCGTATTTGAGCGGCAGGCCGTTGATGCCCCAGAACACCACCGGGATGGGTGAGTCGAGCAGCTGGCCGCCGATGTATTTGGCGGCATTGTCGTCACCCAGCAGGACCAGATCGGGCTTGAAGGCCTGGATCTGCGCGAGGATGCGGGTGGTGGCATTGGCCATGTCGGCGCGGCTGTCCTTGCGCTTGGTGTCCATCCATTCCTTGCGGATGACCGCTTTCGACGATTCAACCGAATCGGTCTGCACCAGCTTTTGTGCCTGTTGCGCATTGTCGAGATAGCCGAACTTGAGCATCGCGGCATTGACGCCCTTCTGGGTCGACTGCGACCAGATATAGGTCTTGTGATAGCTGCTGACGATGAAGATGCGCTTGCGCGCCGTATCGCTCGCGGCCTGCGCGCCGGTCGCGGACATGACCAGCAGACAGACGACGAGATTGAGCAGCCAACGCATCGATCGATTGGGGGTACTCATGCGTGCGCGCCTGGTCGGGTGAGGGGGTGTGGCAATCGTCGGTCGTCGCTCAGACTTTCCGGCGGGCGCGCCATTTGTCGAAGATCTCTTTCGACTGCCCTGCATAGAGGTCGAGTGCGGCTTCGGGCGTCAGGCGTCCGGAGGCGGCATCGGCAAACATCTTCGGCAGCAGCCACGACTTCCAGATTTCGTCGATCGCGGCATTGGCATAACCCGGATAGCCGACATTGACTGTCCATTTGTCGGCGTCATTGAAGATCGCGTATTTGCTCGACGGCGCAGCCTTGGGGTCGTTGGCAATCAGTTGCTTGAGATCGGGCACCAGCTGCGGAAAGGTCGGAAAGTTGTAAAAGCCGCTCGCTTTGAAGGCATCGCGTGAGCTGCCGGTGAGATCGACCAGGAACTTCTTGGCGCCGTCGATGTTCTTCGAAAACTTCCAGATCACATAGGCATTCATCAGGTGCATCACGCCGATCTGGCCCGCAGGGCCTGAGGCCGGGCGGCCGAGCAGGATCTTGTCGGCGATCGGGATTTTTTCGCTCTCGCCGGTGCGGGTGATCGAGATCGCATTGAGGGTCAGCGATCCTTTGCCGGCCAGCAGCAGGCGATTGTTCGACGAGGCATCCCACGAGAAGATCTCGTCGGTCATCGTGTCTTCGTAGAGGGCCTTGGCGAATTTCAGCGCCTCGAGCGAGCCTTTCGATTTCAGGCTCGGCTGCCCGGCTTCGGTCTGCTCGGCGCCGCCGAAAGAATGCAGGATCGATCGCAGCGCCATGCTGCTGTCGAGCTCGTTCGACATGCCGATGCCCACCGGGATGCCGTGCTTGTCCTTGATCCTGCGCCCGCCGTTGCGGATCGCTTCCCAGGTGTCGGGCACCACACCGATATCGGCCCACAGGTCGCTGCGGTAGTTCACCGGATCAGGGACGTAGCTGTCCGAAAACCCGAAGTACTTTTTCGTCACCGGGTTATAGGTGCTCTTGATCGCGATGTCGAGCGGCTTGCCGAACTTCTTTTCGCACTCGACAAAGACATCGCGGTGATCGATGACATTGTCTTCGTAGGACGCCGGCGGGCTCAGGAACATGCACAGATCGTGACCCTGGTTCTTGGCGATTTCGGCGGCGGCGCGGCTCTCGATACTGGTCATGCCGACGTTGGTGACGATGACCTCGGTGTTGTTTTTCTCGCCCCACTCTTTCACGAAGGTCTTGTTGAACCACTCGTCGAAGGCCGGAACGAAATGGTTCCACTGCATGATCTTGAGGGTGCGTCGTGCGGCCGGCTGCGCCGCTGAGGCGGACCCCATGAAAGGCGCAGCCACTTGCGTGACGGCAACGGCGCCAGCCTGGCCAATGAATCGTCTGCGTGACATGGGTCTTCCTCTGGGATGGGAGTCTTCGATAACCGGGGCGGGCGCAAGGCAGGTCCCAGTCAGTGCCGATGCTCACTCTAGCCGGGCGCGCGCGCCGAAGCGATCGCGGGATCAGCCGGGCAGGACGAGCGGCATGATCGGGCTAACAGATGCCTTGTGTGTGTCGGTATCGCCACGCTCTGGCGAGCCTGGTGCACTGCGCTGCCAGGGCAGATAAGAGTCGCCGCCGCTGTCCCGCTTCTGGGGATGGGACAGCAAGACGGCGACAGGCTGCTCGTCAGCCGCCAAGGTCTTCGTAGCGGTCGAGGACGTGATGCAAAAACTGTTTGCTGCGCTCGGACTGGGGATTGCTGAAGAAGGCTTCGGGAGTGTTCTGTTCGACGATCTCGCCACGGTCCATGAAGATGACCCTGTCGGCCACCGCCCTGGCAAAGCCCATCTCGTGGGTCACGCAGATCATGGTCATGCCGTCGCGGGCCAGATCGAGCATGGTGTCGAGCACTTCCTTGACCATCTCGGGGTCGAGCGCGGAGGTTGGCTCGTCGAACAGCATGATCGAGGGGTTCATGCACAGCGCACGGGCAATGGCCACCCGCTGCTGCTGTCCGCCCGACAGCTGGCTGGGGTATTTCGGCGCCTGCTCAGCAATGCGCACCCGCTCGAGAAACCGCATGGCGGTGGCCTCGGCCTCGGCCTTGCTGCGCTTTTTTACCCAGATCGGCGCCAGCGTGCAGTTCTCGAGTACGGTCAGGTGCGGGAAGAGATTGAACTGCTGGAACACCATGCCGACATCGGAGCGCAC
>CAMCXH010000017.1 GCA_945883285.1 Bordetella parapertussis
GGCAACCAGCATGTACTTGGACTCGGCGGAAATGCCGGTGATGAGGGATCCCAGATAGGTCAGCGCGGCATTGTCTGTGACCGCCGTCAGCGCAACCCCACCGAAGAACAAGGCCAGCGGCTCCAGGCTCGACACGATGGGCTGCAGCCACCAGGCCTGCAGTCCTCCGAGCACGACCAGACCTGCCAGGAAGAACGCGACCAGCAAGGCCTCTTTGATAATCAGCGGACTCTGATGTTTTTCATAGGCTTGCGTAAAGCCCAGGAACATCAGAAAGAGCCAAAGGAATGCCACCGGATGGTGGGCCAGAACCACGACACCCGCAAGCAGGACGAGATGGAAAAGCACCACGGGCATAGGCACCCGCGCTTGCGACGCGGTGACCTCCAATGCCGGTTCGCACAAATGCTTGCGAAGAAAGAAAGTCGCGATGGTGGCGTTGAGCACCACGGCGATGGCAGCCTTCCATCCGAAGGTCGCGAGCATGAAGGCGCTGTCCCACTGCCAGGTTGCCGCCACCATCAGCACAGGCGGTGCCGCAAAACTGGTGAGCGTTCCACCGATGGAGATGTTGACGAACAGAACGCCAAGCGCCAGATACTTCAGTCTCTCAGGGACTTGTGGTCGAAAAATTCTTGGCGCCAGCAACAGCGCCGAAATCGTCATGGCCGCGGGCTCCGTGATCAGCGAACCAAGCAGTGGCGCCGCTGCCAGGCCGAACCATGCGCTGGCTAACGGCGTTGGCAAGGGCACCAGGCGTGCAATGTTGTCCACAGACCAGATCACCGTGCTGAGCACCGGCCGCGACGCAGCAATGACCATGACGACAAAGACAAACAGGGGCTCGGTGTAGTTGCGAGACTCGGCATAGGCCAGGGCTTTGTCGCCGCCCAGCATCAATGCCATGCAGACAATGAGGATGATGGACCAGAAGCCGAAGACGACCTCCACTTCACCCAGAAGATGCAACAGCCCTGAGTGATTGGGAAATCGGTGTGAGAGTCGGTCGAACTGCTTGGCTGCGAAAGTGTGTGCCACCGCTAGAACGAAGATGGCAAGCGCGATAAGCTGAAGCGATGCGTCAGATGTCGGATGCATGGTCGTGAGAGCCCCGCGTGGCGGCCCGACCAGCGCATAAACCTGCCATTCCGCGAATCGGTCTGGCACCCGTGTTGATCCTAACCAAGCTGAGGGAAATGTTCCAGGTTGAATGCGAGTGCGCTTGCGCAGGGTCGGGTCAGTGGCCTCTTCGGGTCCCTGTTCGTGTCAACGTCATGCTTTTGCCCCGGGCATGAGTGATGCCAGAAAAGATTGCCGATGCCACGGGCACCCATCAAAGTGGCGCTACCCGTCGATTCGCGGTGCAGATGTCAGAGCTTCCAAGGCGTCCAGCAGTCTTGGTCAGCCCTGTCATGTAGTAAAATTTATTTTTTCTTGTCTGGCATCGTTCAGCGCTGCGGGCATCAAACAGAATCTCAGGAGAGGCAATTGATCAAAACAGTTCGCTCGCGGCTCAGGCAGATGCTCCATGCTCTGATGCTGATGCTGCCACTGGCAGTGGCGGCGCAAAGCGCTGACAAGCCGTATACCGTCGAGCAACTCGACCAGATGATGGCGCAGATCGCCCTGTATCCCGATCCGCTGCTGTCCCAGGTCCTGATGGCGGCGACCTATCCCGACGAGTTTGGGCAGGCAGTGGCCTGGTCCAAAGCGCATCCTGACGCCAAGGGCGACTCGGCCGTGAAGATGGTCGAAAACCAGCCCTGGGATCCGTCGGTCGCTTCGCTGGTGGCCTTTCCCGACGCCCTGATTACGCTGGGTGACAGACCCGACTACGTGCGCAACCTTGGCGACGCCTTTCTTGCGCAGCCTCAAGACGTCATGGACTCGGTGCAGCGCTTGCGACTGAGCGCGCAAAAGGCCGGGAACCTGCAGTCCAACGAACAGGTGAATGTCTCGATGCAGGCGGCGCCTCGTGCGCAGGCATCGTCCAGCGTCGTGGTCACCTCGGCCGCGCCGCCGCCGCAAGTGATCGTGATCCAGCCGGCGCAGCCCTCGGTGATCTATGTGCCTGCCTACAACCCGGCGGTGGTCTATGGGCCTTGGATGTATCCCTCCTATCCGCCCTACTACTATCCGCCGCCCCCGGGTTACTGGTGGTCGCGCACGATTGCGACCGGCATCGCATGGGGTGTCGGCATTGGTGTGACCAATGCCCTGTGGGGAGGGTTCAATTGGGGGCGTGGCGACGTCAATATCAATGTCAATCGCTATAACAACATCAACGTCAACAACCGCCTGAATGTGAATGCCGGCAATACAAGCTGGAATCACGATTCCAGTCATCGCGGCAGTACGCCCTACAAGGGTGGTGACGGCACGCGCCAGAAGCTGGACAGGCAGCGCGAGGTGGCCGATCGCGAACAGTTCCGTGGTAGAGAGGCGGCAGCCGCCGGCAACCGCGAACCCAACCGTGATGCAAACCGCGATGCAAGCCGGGACCGTGCGGCGCAGACCATGCAGGATCGAAGCGCGGGTCAGGATCGAGCGGCAGCCAGACCGGCTGCCGGGGCAAGCGCTGGAGGGCCTGAGCGCGACGCGGCACGCCAGAGGGCAGAAGGTGCTGACCGCGACGCGGCACGCCAGAGAGCAGAAGGTGCTGACCGCGACGCGGCACGCCAGAGAGCACAGGAGGCTGATCGCAATGCAGCACGCCAGAGAGCACAGGAGGCTGATCGCAATGCAGCACGCCAGCGTGCGCAGCAATCCTCACGTGACAACGCGCTGAGCGGTGCAGGCGATCGCCAATCGCGTCAGCAGGTCGACCGTGGCGCGGCAAGTCAGGCTGCGGCACAGCGACCGCAGGCGACGCCTGCAAGGGCGCCAGCCGCGGCTGGCGGTGGAGCGATGGGAGCAGGGTCTGTACAAGCGAGGCCTGCCGCTGCAAGGCCGGGTGGCGGTGGTGGTGCCGGTGCAGCAAGGGGTGCCGGCGGCGGGCATCACGGTCGATAACAGGAAACACGGACATGAAGACAAAGTCATCTGCCCTGCGCTTGTCGCGAGTGGCTCTCGGAACTGCGCTGATGGCCGGCGCCCTGGCAATCACACCCGCGGCTTACGCACAGGCCTTCTATGCAACACCGGTGGCCGCCACACAAGCGCTGGTCGACGGGATTGCACGCAGCGACGATGCACAGCTGAAGGCGGTTCTGGGCGCCGATTACAAGCGCTATATCCCGGACAGCACGACGTCATATGACGACAAGCTGGCGTTCCTCGAATCCTGGTCGCGTTCAAACAGGATTATCGATACCGGAGCCGGCAAGGCCATGCTCGAGGTGGGGACCAGCGGCTGGACGCTCCCGATTCCGCTTGTGCAGTCGGCCTCAGGCTGGCGCTTTGATACCCGTGCCGCGCCTGCCGAAATGCGTACACGGCGCATCGGGCGCAACGAGCTTTCTGCGATCCAGGTCGTGCTGGCGTACACCGATGCGCAGGAGGAATACTTCGCGAAGGATCCCGATGGCAAGGCCACCAAACACTTTGCCCTGCGTGCGCTGTCCTCGCCTGGCAAGCGCGATGGCTTGTACTGGGCGTCCTTGCCTGGCGAAGCCCAGAGCCCGCTCGGCCCGGATTTCGCTGATGCCAAGCGTGGAATGGCTTATCACGGTTATCTCTACCGGCTGCTGACAGCTCAAGGCAAGGATGCGCCCGGTGGCGCGAAGAGCTACCTGCGCAATGGCCTGATGACCGAGGGTCATGCGCTGATCGCCTGGCCGGAGCGCTATGGCGACACCGGTGTCATGAGCTTCATCGTCAATCGGGATGGTGTCGTGTACCAGAAGAACCTGGGGCCAGGCACAGACGCCGCCGCACGACAGCTGATGACCTACAACCCGGACGCAAGCTGGTCAAAAGTCAAGGCCAAGCGATAGCCGTCTTTTGGCTGACCAAGGGCGCGGTCTCTACGCCTTGACGCAGCCTTGCGCTGCGCTAAGGTGCGAGTCCGGCTCTCGCGAATTCGGCACTCATACCGGGTGCGTCCGTGCTCGGGCGATGCAGGATTTGCGGTATTCGCAGGGGGTCTCCCCGGTGTTTTTGCGCTGACAGCTCAGCAGATACACTGTCGACGACACGCAGCCTCCTGCCTGAAAGCCCCCATGCACATCAGCGATTCAAATGTCGGGACCAGAAGCTCCCTCGATATGCCTGTCATCGACCTCAGCACCTTGACCGTGGAAGGCGTCCAGGAAGGTTTCAAGTCCGGTGCCTTCACTGCAGAAAGCCTTGCTCAGGCGTGCTTGCGACAGATCGACCTCTATAACCGCCACTACAACGCGATTATTTTTTTGAACGATGCGGCCCTGGCCGACGCTCGGGCGATCGATCAACGCCGCCAGGCTGGCGAGGTGCTCGGGCCGCTTGCCGGTGTTCCGGTTGTCATTAAAGACCCGATGGACATGGTTGGGTTTCCGACGACGGCCGGCTGGTCACTGCTCTGCAGCAAGACCGGCGGCATTGACCTTATGCCTGAGACGGATGCGCCGGTGGTCGCACGCATGCGTGCCGCAGGTGCCATTTTGCTGGGCAAGACCAACGTGCCGGTGCTCAGCAGCTCGGGTACCCATGCCGACAACAGCTGGGCCGGACCGACACTGAACGTTACGATGCCTTCGCGCGTGCCGGGTGGCAGCAGCGCCGGAACCGCGGCAGCCGTTGCCGCCAGCATGGCGGTGCTCGGGCTGGCGGAAGAAACCGGTGGCTCGATCCAGAACCCGGCATCGGCGCAAGACCTGGTTGGCATCAAACCGACCATCGGCCTGGTGCCGAATGCAGGCGTGGTGCCTTTGTCCAGCAACCGCGATGTCGTGGGGCCGATCGCGCGCTGCGTTCGCGATGCCGCGCTGTGCCTCGATGTATTGGCCGGATACACCGCTGAAGATCCGAAAACACTGGCTGGTGTCGGAAAGAAGCCGCCGCTTGGCTACACCGCAAAGCTGCATGCCGGGGCACTGAAGGGCGTGCGTCTGGGGCTATATGGCCCGGGCTGGCGAGACCAGCCCCTGTCGCAACAGACGCAGCAACGCTACGACCGTGCCGCGCAGGAGTTGACGGCACAGGGTGCAGTTCTGGTCGACGATCCGTTTGCAGGGTCGGACTTCGCAGCCTTGAGAAAACAGACCATTCCCACCGCCGATTTCGACGCGCGAGGCCTGGAATCGGTACCTTACGATCTTCAGAAGTACCTCGAACGCCTCGGCCCGAACGCGGCGTTGAAAAGCTTTGCCGCGTTTGCCCGGGCCACTGCCCGCGAGTCGGCCTTCGGCCCCAAGGGCCTGCTCAGTTTCATGCACAGGCTGCCCCAGTTCGTGGCCTGTCTGAACTCGCCCACGGTTCCGCCCGATTTGTCCGAATTCATCGCGCTCAAGGCACGCTACCTTGAGATTGTCGAGCAGGTCTTCGCGCGTGAAAGGCTCGATGGCCTGGTGTTCCCTCAGATGCGCGAAGAGTTGCCCGTGTCCGGATTGGGGCTCACTATCAAGGAAACCACCGTCAGTGAAATCAATATCGCCGGCATGCCTGCGGTGGCGATGCCTGCGGGCTATTACGCGTCCGGTGCACCCTTCGGACTGCTGTTTGTGGGCAAACTCTGGAGTGAGGCCGATCTGCTGGCCTATGCCTACAGCTACGAGACGGCGACTCGGCACCGAAAGGCGCCGGCCCTGACGGCCGGCTGAGCTGCTGGCGGTCTTTGTTCTGGCGCGACTGGCCCTGAGCGCTTCGGCTTGCCGCCCAAGCGGATCAGCCGAGCCTGGAGGCAACACCGCGATTAACGCACCCATCGGCGTACTGCACAGGACGATGACCGCGGTGATGTCGTAGAGGATGGTCGAAGGAGGCGATCGCCTTGGCGGGCATAATCCGGACGAGGGACTCTGAGGTCCCGTCAACGCGATGTCGGACCTTCCCCCTTTCAGGCCTTCAAATACCGAGCGACGCGCACCTGTGCCCCAAGGCCGGGTGCAGCGCCTGTGGCACTTTGGGCGTGCCTTGGGCGAGATGGCCGCCGGTGCTGCGGCGCAGGGGGTTGACAGCCTTGCAAGGGGGGAGCGCCCTGAACTGGCGGCCTTGCTGCTCAATCCGGGCAACGCGCGTCGGCTCGCCGAGCGGCTGTCGACAATGCGTGGCGCAGTGATGAAGGTCGGCCAGCTGTTGTCGATGGACAGCGAAGGTCTATTGCCTCCGCATGTTGCCGATCTGCTCGGTGGTCTTCGCGATCAGGCCCATGAGATGCCGGCATCCCAGTTGGCGGAGGTACTCGAGCGCGAGTACGGCAGCAACTGGAGCCGACGCTTTCGCCGCTTCAGTTATCGGCCGGTTGCGGCGGCATCGATTGGCCAGGTACATCGGGCAGAAACCCACGATGGCCGCGTGCTTGCCTTGAAGATCCAATACCCAGGCGTGCGCCAGAGCATCGCCAGTGATATGGCCAATCTGGCGCTTCTGGCGCGCACGCCCGGCCTTGTCCCGGCTGGCATTGACATGACCTCCTTGCTTGCTCGTGTTCGCGCTCAGCTTGAGCACGAAACCGACTACCGCGCAGAAGCGCGAGCCGCCACCGAGTACCGGGCGCTCCTGGGCGACGACCCGGTATTGACCGTGCCGGCTGTCGTCGATGAGCACTGCACCGATCACATCATCGCCACCGATTTCGCCGCTGGCTTTCCGGTCGATCGGCTGGCCCGGGGCGACAGCCCTCAGGCTCAGCGTGACCATGTCGCGGCGTCATTGAGCCGGCTTGCGGTGGATGAGTTTTTTCGGATGCGGCTGGTCCAGACCGACCCGAACTTTGGCAACTACCTGTTCGATCCGGACAGCGGGCGCATCGCACTGATTGACTTTGGCGCGACGCAAGCGGTTACGCCCGAGCGCGTGGCCCAGTTGCGCGAACTCGGCCGTTCGTTGCGCGAAGACGATATGCAGCGCCTGGCCACCGCGTGTGAGGTCGCTGGCTTTACTGCAGCCGAGGATCCTGTCGAGCAGACCCGTGGCGTGATCGCGATGATGCGTATGGCAGGCGAGCCGCTGCGTCATGCCGGTGCCTTCGACTTTGGCGCCTCCGACTTGTTTGCTCGGGGTTTCGAGCAGGGGCGAGCCCAGTTTTTCGGTCACGGTTATGCACGTTCACCACCACCCGATCTGCTTTTTTTGCAACGCAAATTCGCCGGGACTTTCATGCTGTGCACCCGCTTGCGCGCGCGAGTTGACCTTGCGGCGGTTTTTGGGGACGAGCTCGCTCCGCGCGCATTAACCCCAATAAGCCAGCGCTTATCGCAGGATTGAGAGACACAATCATGTGACATTGTGGGTCCGCGCCCTCGTCGGGCAGCAACATGAGGGCCCACGCGGCATGAGCGCATTGATCTCCAACCTTCGTATCGCACACAAGTTCCTGCTCGTTGGGCTAATTGCACTGGTCATGCTGGCAGTGCCCGGTACGCTGGTTGTGCAGGACCGCATCGGTCAGTGGTCCACGGCGCGCAAGGAACTGTCGGGTCTGCCGTCATTGAGCGCAACGCTGTCGCTGGTTCGCCTCGCTCAGCAGCACCGCGGGTTCTCGGCCGGCATGCTGGCGGGTAACGAGGCGATGGTCGCCAAACGTCAGGCAAAGCAGACCGAGGTCGATGAAGCGCTGGCGGCGGTGCAAGAGGCCGTGGGCGCTCTGAGCAGCGAACGCATCAATCAGAGTCTGCGAGTCTGGTCGTCAAGCTGGAAGACGCTCTCCGGCGAAGTGGCGGGCAAGACGATTCCTGCGGCGCAGAGTTTTGCCAGGCACACCGCGCTGATTGCCGATGGGCTGGCACTGCTCGAGGACCTCAGCCATGAAAGTGGTCTGGTTTTCGAAGGTGACCCTGCCACCTATTTTCTGCAGGCGGCTGTGCTGTCGGCTTTGCCAAAGGTGACCGAAGACCTTGGGCAAATGCGTGCGCGTGGCGCCGTGCTGCTGACTCGCGGCGAGGCCTCGGGGGCTGACAAGGCGCGTTTCGAAGGCATGTCCACGCAGTTGGAGCTTCACATGCGCGAAGCCGCGAAGCTGTTGGATCAGGTGTCGCAGATCAACCCGGAGATGGGCCAGGCCTTGGCCAAACCCCTGGGCGCGGCCCGTTCGGGCGCTGCGCAAGCGCTCAGGCTGATGGAGGAGCACATCCTGCAGGCCGACAAGATCGCTTACCCGGCCAGCGACTACTTCGCAGCCTATACACGGGTCATCGACGAACAGTTCGCGCTGATGACAATTGGCTTCACGTTGATCGAAGACGCGCTGGCCCAGCATGCAGCCTCAGTACGCAGCAGCCTCGTCTGGCTTTGCATCAGCCTCACCTTGCTCGCCGCACTGGCGGTGTGGGTGATGTCGATCGCCACACGTACCACCACATCGGCGGTTGGCAATGCGCTGCGCCTGGCACAGGCGGTCGCCCAAGGGGATCTGCGCTCACGCGTGCAGACAAAGGGTAACGACGAGATCGCACAACTGCTGCGCGCGCTGGTAGCCATGAACAGCAGTCTGGAACACGTGGTCAGCGGTGTTCGGCACAACGCCGAAAGTGTCGCCACGGCAAGCGCCCAGATCGCCCAGGGCAATCAGGACTTGTCAGGGCGTACCGAGCAGCAGGCAGCGGCGCTGCAGCAAACCGCAGCCACCATGGATGAGCTGGGATCGACCGTGCGCAGCACCGCTGAGCACGCTCGCGAGGCCAATCAGCTGGCACAGGATGCCAGCAGCGTGGCGCAGCGCGGCAACCAGGCAGTGGGCCAGGTGGTGCAGACGATGAAGGGCATCAATGACAGTTCAAAGCGCATTGCCGATATCACCAGCACCATCGACAGCATCGCCTTTCAGACCAACATCCTGGCGCTGAACGCCGCAGTCGAGGCCGCGCGGGCAGGTGAACAGGGGCGTGGATTCGCGGTGGTGGCCGGCGAGGTGCGCTTGCTGGCCCAGCGCGCTGCCGACGCCGCTCGCGAGATCAAGCAACTGATCGCTGCCAGCGTCGAGAGCGTGGCGAAGGGCGCCGAGCAGGTCGATGCGGCGGGGTCGACGATGACCGAGGTCGTGGCCGCGATCGAGCAAGTACGGGCCATTGTTGCCGAGATCAGCAGTGCCAGCACCGAACAGAGCACCGGCGTTCACCAGGTCGGTGAAGCGGTAGCGCAAATGGACCGCAGCACACAGCAGAACGCCGCGCTGGTTGAGCAAAGTGCCGCCGCTGCTGAAAGCCTTCGCCAGCAGGCCGGCCAGTTGCTGCAAGGCGTGTCGGCCTTCAAGCTGGGTGCTTAGTTGGGTGCTTAGTTGGGTGCTTAGTTGGGTGCGCAGTTAGGTCCTTAGTTGGGTAACCAGGCGCCGCGATCATCTCAAGGCACAAGTGGGCCGCTCAAGGGCAAGACCAGTCTGTCGTCGCCACCTCCCTCCACACTGGTCATCGTGGTCAGGATCGCTCGAGCGCTCGGCGTGCCGCGTACCAGGGCATCCAGGAAGGTGACTGACCAGGTCATGACATCGGCGGATGACGAGGCATCGAGCTCGTGATCGCCACCAATCAGTGTGACCAGCTGTCGCGTGCCGCGAAGCCGCGTTACGCCTTGCTGCGTGACTAGCACATTGCCGAAGCTTGCCAGCCATGACAGCACAGCGAAGTTGTCGCCAGACAGTGGGCTTCCAGCCAGTCCGTGCGAAAAGGCAAGGCCCGGGTATCGAATGGACGCGCTCGCGAACAGCGGCGGCTGCGCGCCTGTCTGCATGCGCGGTACGACCTTGCCGGTGGGCAAGGCGAAGTCTGACCGGGTGTTGTCTGCACTGGTGGGATAACAGACGAGCACGACAAACTCGACCGGTTTGCCGGCAAATGAGCCAAAGAGTGTGGCGTCGTCAGGCGTATTGACGGTCACCGAGAGTGCATTGCCTGGATCGGTCAGAGGATCGTTCGCATAGCGAGCGCTCCCGTCCGAGGCAGGCCGGCCTTCCCAGTAGGCTTGCGCCTGCGCGGCGCTTTGCGCTGTGCCGCTGAAATCCTGTGCGACGTTGCTGCAGGCAATCGGATAGGGCCCCGGGAGTGGTAGCGGCGCCACGCTGGTCGTTGCCGCCCCGCTAACAGTGCTGCCACCAGCATTGTCGTCACTTGCTGTTGCCACCACAGCCGACAATGGCCGCTGTGAGCGCCAGCAAGCCGAGCAGTGCTGCCCCGGATCGGTTACTTGCAGTTCTGGCATTGCGATCGAGATTAGGCCTCATTACAAGCAAGTCGCGGTTTGTTTTTTCATTTTGATTCCATCGGTGCAGGGCCATTCGCAACAGCCAGTTCATCGGGAGAATTCGCTTCAGCCTTACCGAGTTGGCACAATCTGTACCTGCTTCAACGGAGTACGACCATGACGATGCAAGACGAAATTTCGAGCCGCACGGCAGCGGCGGCTGCACCTACACTGCCCGGGCGATTCACAGCAGCCGAGAAGACGCACAGGCGCACGAGCAGATGGGCTTTTCTCAGGGCTGGGGCAGGGTGCTGCAGCAACTGGTTGACTATGTGAAGTCGACGCCAATGACCTGAGTCAGCGCATGGGGGTTGGTCACTCGTGCGTTGCGCGCGCTCGGTCTGTCAAATGAAAAAGCCCCGGACGACCGGGGCCTCGTGACGATTCGACAGCAGCGAGTTATGTCGATTTTCGCTTTGAAAATCCAAGCGCTGCGATCGGCAGCAGCAGCAAGAACAGGGTGGACGGCTCAGGAATATAGATCGCCGCAACCAGTCGTCCCACCGCAGCAGTGGGGTGGAATGAATCCCAGTAGAGGTATTGATCCGGGTTGGCGCACAAACTCTTTTCGGTCAGGCAGGCGTCTGTGGTGTTGGTGAAACCATAGGCGAGCGGATTGGCAGCGACCATGTTGCCAATGCCGTAGAGATCCAGTAATTGCAGGTTCAGCGATGGGTAGCTGCCGCTGATCGTTGAGATCGCCTGCAGCAGGCCCTGATTGATCGCCATGGTGATGGCGGTCGCACCGGCTGCTGCAGCGGGCCCCAGTTCCTGCACACGAGGCGTCACCCCGACGTTAGGCACATTCACGATCACGAAGTTTTTCGCGCCACTGTTGGCCAGGGTCACGATCTCGGTGGCGATATTGTTGACGATGCCTGCGATCGCAACCGGGACGTCGGCGGACTGGGATGCTGGCAGCACATCATTGCCCCCGCCTTCGATCCAGTACACCGCGTTGGGGTCGGCGATGCCTGATCGGCTTGTGAGGAAGCTGCCGATCTGGGTCTGGACGTTAGGGATGAAGCCGCTGCTGACGCCTGTGCCGGTTTGGGCGCCGGCCCATGAAAAGTTGTTTCCGCCCAGGAGGCTGGGGGTCAGGGTGATGCCGTAGCTGCCGGCGATGAGTTCGTCGAACAAGGGCCCGTTCGAGAAACGTCCGTTGAAGTAAGGCGGTGGGGGCGAACCGGAGGTGGCGAGGAACAGATTGCCGGTATCCATCAGGCTGTCGCCGAACACAAACATATTGCTTGGCACGGCCTGCGCAGCGCCGGTCATGAGTCCCAGCACTACACCTAAAATCGCTGCTATCCGCTTCATGGACTGCCTCCCAGGTTCTCGATTGTTATCAGGAAGGCACCCAGCGCACCCTCTGGGCGGATCACTAAGCGAAATGCATGCCATCAGCCGCAATGCCGCTCTGGGCTTAAAGCAAGGAAAAATGTCACGGCTTTATGCGATGCCACTGTAAAGAAATTCGACACTTCATCGTCGACACTTCATCGTCGACACTTCATCGGTGCATCTGATGGGATCGGCATCGCGACACTTCTGTCGTGTCTCAGCGGCAAAGACTGATGCGGTTGCAATGAACTGGTCCGGGCATCAGGACGCAATGATCGACTGGCATCCGAGCGCCACCCGCTACAACTCGCCATTGATCAAAGCGGTCGCAGTCAGCGCGGCATGACCGCCTCGGCTGCGCAGTTATCGGACTGAGCCAGTGCCTTGCGTCTCGCGGAGTCGCTTTTGCAACAGTGCGTCATAGGCAAGCGCTTCATCCAGCGAGATCCGATCGTCGCGATTGGTGTCGGCCTGGTCGAAGTAGGCCATTCGCGCTTCGATGACTTCCTTGAACGAGAGCCGGCCGTCACCGTCGCGATCAGCCGCCTTCAATGCGCGCAAAAGCAGCTTGACACGCGACTTCTCCGGAATCGACTCGATCTCTTCCCGAGTGATATAGCCATCGCGATCATGGTCGAGCAGCACAAAGCTGGCCGAGATATCCCGATGGAATTCATTGAGGTCGACATAGCCGTCGCGATTGGCATCGGCGTCACTGAAGATCTGTCTTGATACGGTTGGCTGCGCTGACTGGGCAGCGGCTGACACCATGAAACAGGTAAGGACCGTCGAGATGGTCAGCACATGCCAAGGATGTTTCGTCACGGTATTCACCTCGCGCTGAGCGCTCACCAGTACCAGCGTTGATTAGGGCGGCCATTGCACGAGTACATGATCACCTGCGTACCGGAGTTCAAATTGCCGCCGAAGATGTCCAGGCATTTGCTGTTCATCTGGCTCTGTATCTGCGCACCATTGGCGGCCCAGCGCTGATTGCGACCGCCATTGCAGCGCCAGGTCACCACCTTGGCGCCGTCGTTGCCATCGCCGTTTGCGATGTCCAGGCACAGGCCTTGAACGATCAACTCGCCTCGTTGCGTCCAGGTGAAGGATTGGTTGGGGCCGCCATGGCACCGAAAGACAGTGAGTTCGGTGCCCTGGACTGCCTGGCCGCCGCGCATATCAAGGCACAGATTGTTCGGGCCTCTGATCGGGCCCTGGCGTCCGCCGCCGGGCGGATAAGCGCCTGGCGGCGGCGGATAATAGCCTGCATTGGGCGGTGGGTAATATTGGCCACCCTGCGGCGGGTAGTTCGGTTGTTGGTTGTGGTCCTGATTGCCTCGGCTTGCGAGGATGGCGATGCCCGCGATCGCAGCGGCGGCGGCGAGTGCAGCGGCGGCATTGGATGAATCTGGCGCGCCAGTGGCCGGTACTGCGGCGGGCTGCGGGTCGGCGACCGTCAGTCTGAAGCTGCCGGCGCAGCCGTTGACCCAGAGCTCGAGCGAGGTGAGGTCATAGCCCCAGGTCCGGCCGAAGCGGCAGTTGCCGCCACGTTGGTTGACCAGGTCGACTTCACGCGTTCCTCGGGGCATCTGGACGCTGGCAGGGGCGCCGTTTGCGCCCAATTCGACGATTTGCTGGCCTGCGCAGGCGATGCTGCTGGCAAATAGAAGGGGCAGGGTAGCAAGCGCAGTGACGCGCTGAAAGGCGATTCGCAAGAACGGTCTCCGTTGGAGGTTGCCGAATGATTGTCAAGGCCACCGGGCACCGAGGCACCTGCCGGCAGACGAGAGCCATAACACCGAGGACGTGGGCGACGGCGCACAGCGTGTCACCGGGTTCATCTTACCGTCGGCTGCCCGCCGGCCGAGGCGGTTTCGGCGGTGCGAAAGCAGCGTGCACGGTGCCCGTCCGACAATTGTACGATTTCAGGCTGCGTCATTCGACAGGCATCCTCGGCGATCGAGCAGCGCTCGGCAAAGGCACAACCCGGGGGCAGGGCGCTGAGGTCAGGAGGCGCGCCGGGGATTGTCACCAGGCGGGTGCCTTTGTCCATCGCGCCGTGGGCGCGACTTTGCAAAAGTGCCCGCGTATAGGGATGGCGAGGCTCGCGAATCAGGGTGCGCACCGGACCTTCCTCGACGATGCGCCCGGCGTACATCACCGCGATGCGGTCGGCGATTTCGACCGCCGCGCCGATGTCGTGGGTGACGAAGATCACGGCAAGTCCGAGCTCGCGCTGCAATTCGCGCAGCAGCAGCAGCACTTGAATCTGGACGGTGGCATCGAGCGCGGTGGTCGGCTCATCGGCAAGCAGCAGCTGAGGCCGGCAGGCCAGCGCCAGCGCGATCATCGCGCGCTGACGCATGCCGCCGCTCAGTTCGTGCGGATAAGCATCGAGTCGTCGTTCCGGGCTGGGAATTCGAACGCGTTCGAACAATTGCAGCGCACGCTGGCGAGCCTCGTGTGCACTGACCGACTCGTGGCGGCGAATCGCCTCAACGATCTGCGCGCCCACGGTATAGACCGGGTCGAGTGCGAGAAGCGGCTCCTGGAAGATCATCGACGTGATCTTTCCGCGGTAGTCGGCGAGCGCCTTCGGTGCAAGGTCAAGGACCGCGTGACTGCCGACGCGGATGCGCCCGCCGAGCCTCGTGCGACGCTCGGGGTGCAGGCGCAGCAGCGTGCGCAGTGTGACACTCTTGCCTGAGCCTGATTCGCCGATCAGTGCGACGACCTCTCCGCGGCGCACTTGCAGGTCGACGCCGCTGACCGCATTGACCGGTTTGCGCGCCCCGTTGAAGGTCACCGTCAGGCCCTGGATGTCGACGAAAACCTCGTCCGCACTCGGGGTGGTCGCGGCGATGCTCGCGCTCGTGGTGCTCGTGGTGCTCGTGGTGCTTGTTGTGCTTGTGGTGCTTGTGGTGCTCGTCATGCGACCTCCCGCGCCGACGGCGCAGCAGGATGGCCGCTGTCTGCCACCTGCATCCAGCAGGCCACCGCATTGCCATCGGGCGAGCGCTCGAGTGACGGTTCGCGCTCGGCGCACAAGGGCTGAGCGTGTTCGCAGCGTGTGTGAAATCGGCAGCCGCTCGGCGGGTTGATCGGATTGGGCGGGTCGCCGGCAAGCGGCGGCTGGTCCGTGCGTCGGTCTGGGTCCATCGCGGGGATCGACGACAGCAGCGCGCGCGTATAGGGATGGCGAGGATCCTTGAAGAGCTGCTCCGATTCGCCGAGCTCGACCACCTGGCCAAGGTACATCACCATCACCCGGTCGCACATGTAGCGCACGACATTGAGATCATGGCTGATGAAGACATATGTCAGCCCAAAGGCTTCCTTGAGGTCAAGCAGCAGGTTCAGGACTTGCGCCTCGACCGACTTGTCGAGCGCCGAGACCGCTTCATCGAGAATGATCAGGCGCGGCTGCAGCGCCAGAGCGCGCGCGATATTGATGCGCTGGCGCTGACCTCCGGAGAGCTCGTGCGGATAGCGCTCGGCAAAGCGCCGCGGCTCCAGACCGACGCGAGCGAGCAGGTCGCGCGCACGCTCGACCGCCTCGCGATGCGGGGTGCCGTGGACCTGCGGTGCGAAAGCAATCGAGTCCTCGATGGTCAGCCTGGGATTGAGGGAGGCATAACTGTCCTGAAAGACCATCTGCACCTGTCGGCGAAAGGCCTTCAGCGGCAGTGCTCGGCTGCCGACGGCTTGTCCCTCGAAAAGAAGCTCACCGTGGTCTTGTGCGATCAGCTGCATCAGCACCCGAGCGGTCGTACTCTTGCCGCAGCCCGACTCGCCAACGACGCCCAGGGTCTCGCCAGCCCGCACCGAGATGCTGATGCCGTCGACCGCGCGCACCACGCCGCCGCCGCGGCCAAGGACATTTTTTTTCAGCGGAAAATGCTTGACCAGGCCGCGGGCCTCGAGCAGCGTTTGCGCCGCTTCGTTGTTCAGGTCAGACCGCGCCGTGCTCATTGCTTGATCTCCATTGCCGAACGAAGCCCATCCGACAGCAGATTGAAGGCGATCGAGGTGATGAAGATCATGACCCCGGGCAATGCGGCAATCCAGGGCTGCACATACAGCGCGGTGCGCAGCGTATTGAGCATCAGGCCCCACTCGGGCTCGGGTGGTTTGACGCCCAGGCCGAGAAAGCTCAGGCCGGAGGCCAGGATCATCGAGACTGCGATCAGGCTGGTGGCATAGACGAAGATCGGCCCGAGGACGTTGCCGAGCACGTGAACCCGGACGATGGTCAGCGCATCGGCGCCTGAGGCGCGTGCTGCCTCGACGAAATCGCGCCCGCGCAACTGCGTCGTGACGCTCTCGGCCACGCGGGCCAGCGGCGGGATGAAGACGATCGTCAATGAGATCAGGGAGTTTGTAATGCCTGCTCCCAGCGCGCCCGACAGTGCAATCGCCAGCAGCACCGACGGAAAGGCGTAGAAGACATCGATCGTACGCATGATCAGTGTGTTGGTCAGGCCGCCGGCATAGCCGGCGATGATGCCGATGACCGAGCCGATCACGAAGGCAAAGACCACCGGCGTAATGCCCATGAACAGGGACAGCCGCGTGCCGACCATCAGCCGCGACAACATGTCGCGCCCGAGTTCGTCGCTACCCAGCGGATAGCCCTGAGTACCGATCGGCTTGAGGCGATTGAGCATCGAGGCGGCATAAGGGTCGGCCGGCGTCAGCCACGAGCCAAACACCGCCAGTACAAACAGGCCGAGAATCACCAGCCCCGCACCCATTGCGACCTTGTCGCGCAGCAGGCGCCTGCCGACGGTTTGCCAATAGCCGGGTGAGCGCTCGAGTCCGATGTCCGGGACCTTTGTGGGATCGACGCTGATGCTGAGCATTGGCGTTTGCCTTCAGCTGCGCGCAATGCGCGGGTCGAGCAGCGTCTGGATCACATCGACCACCAGATTGAGCAGCACGAAGAACATTGCCAGCACCAGGATCGTGCCCTGCAGCAGCGGCAAATCGCGCTGAAAGATCGCGCTGTTGAGCAAAAAGCCGGTGCCCGGCCACGAGAACACCGTCTCGATCAGGATCGAGCCGCCAAGCAGATAGCCGAGCTGCAAACCCATTACCGCCAGCGCCGTCGGGGCCGAGTTCTTGACGACGTGCATGAAAATCCCGAGATCGGTCAGGCCTTTGGCCCGCAGCCCGACGATGAATTCCTGGGCCAGGATTTCGGCGACCAGCGCGCGCACCGTGCGTGCAATGATGCCCATCGGAATCACACTCATCGTCAAGGCCGGCAACACCATGTGTTGAAGGTGGGCCCAGTTCCAGACCCACTCGTCGGAGCCGCCCGGGCCGGCGCCGGAGGAAGGCAGCCACATCAGCTGCACCGAAAACACAATGACCAGCACCATGCCCAGCCAGTAGTGCGGCACGCTGACGCCCAGCACCGAGGTGAGCGATGCCGCTTTGTCGATCCAGCTGTTCTGAAAGTAGCCGGCAACGAAGCCGAACAGGCCTCCCAGGATGAAGCCGATCAGGGTTGCCATGACGGCCAGTCGAAGGGTATTGCCGACGGCCTTGATCACCTCGGTGGCAACCGGCCGGTTACTCGCAATCGAGGTGCCGAGATCACCCTGCAAGGCTCGCCAGACCCAGCTGGCGAACTGCTCGGGCAGCGAACGGTCGAAGCCGTAGAGGGCGCGCATCTGCTGCTGCAGCTCAGCGCTGGCATCAGGCGGCAGGATCGAGACCAGTGGATCGCCGGGCGCAAGGTGCACCAGGCCGAAGCACACCAGCGCGACGCCGAACATGATCGGCAGCGTGTAGAGAAGGCGTTGCAGCAGGAAAGCGAGCATAGGGGGAGCCAGGCAGACCGGGAGGCGCTGACGGCGCCTCCCGGGTGGTTCAGTCCATCGACATCGTTGCGATATCGATGAACCAGCTGCGCGGCTGCACCACGCCCTTGACCTTTGCGCTCATGGCACGCGGGCCGACGTCATGGGCGATCCAGACGAAGGGTGCCTCCTCGACGATTCGCGCATGCAGCTTTGCAAGCGCTGCATCGCGCGCCTTGTCATCGAAGGCGCCCCTGGCATCAGCGATCAGCTTGTCGAACTCCGGGTTGCCGAAGTAGCCCCAGTTGTTCGAGGTTGGCGGGAAGGTCTTGGTGCTGGTGAAGCGGACCATCGCGAAGAACGGATCCATGGCAGCGAAGCTGACATTGGTCGCGTTAGCGCCATTGGCGGAAGGATCTTTCGCGCCCTTGCGCCAGTTTGTGAACAGCGTGTTCCACTCGATGACATCGAACTGCACATCGAAGTAGCAGGCCTTGAGCGACTGCTGGACAAACTCGTTCATCGGCAGCGGCTGCATCTGACCCGAGCCGCTGGCACTGATCTGGACCTTGACCTTGAGTGGTTTGGAAGCAGACCAGCCGGCCTCGCTCATCAGCTTCTTGGCAGCATCAGGGTCATAGGTGATGTCGAACTTCGGATTGCCCCACCACGGGTGCCCCGGCGGCACGGTGCCCTTCGGTACCGACATCATTCCGCCGAGCAGCTTGAGCAGACCGGTGCGGTCGACGCAGAGGTTGGCGGCGTGACGCACGCGCTTGTCCAGCCATGGCGACCCTTCGGCGAACGACAACTGCCAGGGCCAGACATGCGGCTGCTGGTTGAAGTAGATCTTGTTGCCGCGACTCTGGATCTGGGGCATCGCGTCGGGAGACGGTGCCTCGATCCAGTCGACCTGACCTGACAGCAGAGCCGCCGTGCGGGCATTGGCCTCCGGCATCGGAATCATCACGACGCGGTCGATCTTCGGTACCCGTGCCGGATCCCAGTAAGCCTTGTTGGCTGCAACTTCCAGGCGCTCGCGCGGCACGAAGCGCGTCATCTTGAACGGACCGCTGCCGCTGGCATCTGCGGCGAAGGCGGTCCAGGCGGCTTTCGCCTTGTCGGCCGGCGTCGCACCTGCGGCGGCGTCGAACTTTTTCTGCCAGTGTGCGGGGCTGGCCATAAAGAGATTGGTCAGATTCAGCGGCAGGAAGGCATCCGGCTCACTGGTCGTCAATTCGACCGTCAGCTCGTCGATCTTGCGCGCGCTGCGCAGCGTCGGCATGCGACTGGCGGTGACACCGACCTGGCTGGCATCGAAGTGTGTCGCGTCCTTGTCGAGCACCTTGCGCACATTCCAGACCACGGCATCGGCGTTAAATGCGCTGCCGTCATGGAACTTGACATTGGGGCGCAGCTTGAAGACCCATTTGGTCTTGTCTTTCGCATCGACTGACCAGGAAAGGGCCAGACCCGGAATCAGGATGCTGGGCGCGTCGGCTTTGGAGAGGTCCCATTGCGTCAGCGAGTCGTACATCGGGATGCCGGTAAAACGATTGCCTTCGAATCCCTGGTCGGGCTGCCCGAGCGTGCGCGGAATGTCTGCTGCCGTCATCGCGATGCGCAACACCTTCTCTTGCGCGTGGGCCGATCCGGGAACCCCTGTGCCGACGCAGATTGCCAGGGCGACCAGGCCGCTGACGATGATGCCGGGGCGGCGGGCGCTTGCATTGAAATTCATCTTGACTCCTGTTGTGGGTGAAAGCCGCCGCTCTCCACCGGCGGATACGGCACGGGTCCTTGGTAAGCGGGCAGGAGACCCTAGAGCAAAGCTTGTGCCACGAAAAGACGGGTGTCGCTTGCGCGATTCAAGGGCTCGCTCGCCTTGAATCCTGATCTGCCTTGCGCCGCAGCCGTTCAATTGTGCACCACGAGCGCGCGAACGGTCCTGATGTGGGTCGGGAGACTCACGGCTTTGTGGTTTGCCTGCACCGAAATCGTTCGATTGCTGCGCAGCTCACGCGTCATGATCGAGAACCGCCATCGCCAACTCAAAACGGTTCGAGTTTCAGCGCCCCTCGAAAGCGGGTCTTCAGGAACGCGCCGTCACGCGGTGGCAGGACGCGCGGAACGTCATCGGCAGCGATGGCGATTCGCGCAAAAAGGCAGCCCTCACGGGCATTGACCAGTGTGCCGAGACGATCGACCGACTCCAGACTGGTCACTGCCTCACAGCGGCGGATGCCGCAGGCACGCGCCACCTCGATCAGATTGGTACCCAGTCGGGTGTGGCTGGCCTGCATGCCGGTTTCGGCAAAGTGCCCGTTGTCGAGCACGACGATACTGAGATTGCCCGGCTGCTGCGCGCCGATGGTGGCCAGTGCGCCAATGCCCATGAGCTGCTCGCCGTCGCCTGTGATGACCAGGACGCTGCGTCCTGGCTGAGCAAGGGCCAGCCCCAGACCGATCGCGGCAGCACCGCCCATCGCGCCCCAAAGATAGAAATTTTCGGGGCGATCGCCGGCTGCAAAGACATCGTAGGCGGCTGAGCCCAGACCGGTCACAACCAGTGCGCCGGGGCTGGCAGCAAGCAGGCGTTTGACCACCGCGCGGCGATCGAGCATCGGTTCATGTGGTGGTCTGGTCATGGCTTGGCCACCCATTTTTTTCGGCCGATGAGGCGCTGAGACAGCAGGACTGCAATCGGTTCGCCGCTCTCGAACGCCGCATCCAGACCGGCCTGCACGACATCGGCCACATCCTCCTCGCGCTCAACCCTCATGACCGTCAATCCCATGGCTTCGAGGACCGGCTGAGTCGCGCGCGACATCGGCACCTGCCATGGATTGAACTCGGCAAACTCGCCGCGCATGGTGATCAGCGCGAGAAAGGGGAATCGGCAGTTCTGGATCAGCGACATCATGTTGATGCAGTTGCCCACACCGCTGCTTTGCATCAGCAGGACCGAACGCTCGCCGCCGAGCCAGGCACCGCAACAGGTTGCAACGCCTTCTTCTTCGGTGGTCAGGACGAGCGCCCGCATGTCGGGATCGGCATGGACGCGGCGGATGACATGAGCATGGCCGGCATCGGGCACGTAAGCCACCTGCCGGATGCCGCCTCGCTTGAGGATCTCGAAGATCTGCTCGGGCCAGGCCATCGGCGCCGGCGATGGGTCAGTCATGGAATTTCCTTGCCTGAGGATCAGATGATGGTCGTGCTGCCGGGAGGCCTCATTCAAGGCCCTCCTGGAGCATCTGCAGACGTTGCACAACCTTGTCGAGCAACTCGGGGCTGCGCTGCTGCTCGTGAATGGCTTGCAGGTTGCTGAGCATTCGAATGAGGATCTGTCGTGCCGACGCTGGTCGCAAAAGCCGCTCGACGCTCATGCCATAGGGCGCAGCGCGAATCTCGAGTGCCTCGTAATCGAGGTTTTTTCCGGTGAAAGGGTCAATGACCACGATGCCTTCATGCAGCGTTGCCTTGACCAGAAAATGCCCTGGAAAGGCGATGCCTTCGATGTCGATGCCGACATGCTCGGCCAGTTCGCACAGCAGCACTGCAAGGGTGATCGGAATGCCTTTTCGAGTCTCGATGACGCGGTGAAGATAACTGTTGTCGGCGTTGTAGTAGTCATTGGCATTGCCGGCAAACCCCTGTGTGCCATAAACAAAACCAAGAAGCCGTTGCAGTCGAGCCATCTCGGTCGTGGCACCGCGGCAGGCCTGGGACAAAGCGCGCGCCAGTTCATCGAACTTCGCCAACGTGCCCTGCAGGTCGAGCGCCGGATCGGCATCCTGGCCGATCGACGCTGCAGCCTCAAACAGCGGGATGGTGTCGGCATCGCTGATCAGCAGCTTGAAATAGGCCAGCTCGGGAATGGCTTGATACATGGTGAAAGCAGGGCAGATGGGACCGTTGGCGCCGACCGATTGACGGCTTGTTCAGCGATGATGCCCGAAGCGGCGCGCCGCGGTGTGGTTCAGGCGTGTCACTTCAATTGAGCGACAATCATCGTGACAAAGGAAGGCAAATGAACTACCCGATCATTTCAATGGCGTTGCTGTTGGCCATCACGCCGGCACTTGGCAATGCACAGTCGACATTAGCCGATCCGTGCAAGACTCAGGCCAATACCATCGAGATCAATCAATGCCTGGGTAATCGGCTTGAAGCCCGCGACAAGGCTTTGAATGCAGCTTACGGTGCACTTCTGAAGCGTCTTGACGCGTCTGATGCGACTGACGGCGTGGATTACCAGGCGATCAAGCGGCAACTTGTCGATGCTCAGCGCGCCTGGATCAGCTTCAGTCAAAACGACTGCAACGGTCGCTACGAACTCTATGCACGGGGCACGATCCGTCAGGCGGTCTATACCAGTTGCATGATTGCGCACACCGAGCGCCGGACCAATGACCTCAGGCGCTGGATGTCGGCCAACTGATTGCGCTTGACTTGTCGGCTGATCGATCAGCGTCGGCCAGGCCTGCCCACACCAGGACGCTGGCGGTCGCCCTCGATGATTCGCCCAAAAAGGAAGAAGGGCGTCAACCCCTGCGAGCGCGCCAGCGTCGGGCGATCAGGACCCAGCCCACGACGACCAAACCTGCGAGCGCGACGATCGTCGAGGTCAGATAGGCCGGAAGCCAGTAATTGAAGACGGTGTTGATCATGACCTGTCGCACCGGGCTGTAATTGTCCGGCATCGGCAGTACTCCCTGTGCGGCTGCCCAGGCCGAATAGTCGGCCTGCATGGCGGCGAACTCCTGCGGCCGTTGCTGGCGCAGATCATTGGTTTCACCCGGGTCAAGACGCAGGTCATAGAGATGCCATTGCCCGTCGCCGATTGGTGCCGTGTTCAGGACGAGTTTGAGGTCACCCTTGAAGAGCGCCTTGTTGCCGGCGAGTTCATAGCCGATCGGCTCGCTATCGGTTCTCACACGCAAGGCCGGATCGGCAAGGACCGGCAGCAGGCTTCGCCCGCTGGGAGCCTCGATGGATTGGCCCTGATAGGTCGTTCCAGGCCGGGGCACTTTCGCCAGATCGAGCAGCGTTGGCAGGATGTCGGTGACATGGGTCAGTCCGGCGTGAATCTGATTGGACGCTGTGCCGGGTGCGCCGCTGATGATCAGCGGTGAGCGGATGCCGCCTTCGCCAGCGTAAAACTTGAAAGTACTCAGCGGCGATGCCGACGCGCTCGACCATGATGGGCCCGGAACGACATACGCGCCTTTGCCGCCGAGTCGATCGAGGTCTCGGTTGTAATGGAACCTCACCCAGATGTCGGCTTCCTTGTAATCCGAGCCTTCCGGTCCGTTATCGGACAAAAACACGAACACGGTATTGTCGAATTCGCCGGTGGATTTCAGATGCGCAATCAGCCGACCCACCTCATGGTCCATCGCACTGGCCATGCCGGCATAGACCTCCATCAGCCGGGCCTGGTATTGACGCTCGGTCGGGTTCAAAGCGTCCCAGTTCTCGGTGGTGGGCATGGTGACCATCGGCGCAGATTTCGGTGCCAGCCCGAGCTCTGCAGCCCGGTCGCGCCGCGCCGCGCGAAGCGCCGTCCAGCCGCCGTCATAGCGTCCCCGGTACTTGTCGATGAAGGCCTGTGGCGCCTGGACCGGCACATGGTTGGCCTGAAAGCCGACGTAGGCAAAGAAGGGCTTGTTGCTGGTTTCACCGCTCTTCAGATAGCCGATGGTCTTGTCGATGAAGAAGGTCGATGAATAGAACTCGGCAGGCATGACCGGCGCCTTGCCGTCTTCAAACCAGTTCACCTTCGCGTTATGCGGCAGGTAGCGCTTTTCTGGCTCCCAGTTGTCTGAGCCGGTGTCGCCCATCACGAAGGACTTGTCGAAGCCGCGGCGATCGGGAAGGTTGTCGGGCTCGCTGCCGACATTCCATTTGCCGGCCACATAGGTTCGGTAGCCGCCATCGCGCAGCAGTGTTCCCAAGGTCACGACATTGGGCACCAGCGAGCCAAGATAGCCAGGCTTGCCCAGGTGTTCACGCGGCATGGTCTCGCGAAGGTTGCCGTGACCATTGCGATGACTGTCGACGCCGGTCAGCAGCATCGATCGCGTGGGCGAGCAGGAGGCAGCGACATGAAAGTTCGAAAAGCGCATGCCACGGCGGGCCAGCTCGTCGATGTTCGGGGTCGCGATTTCGCCGCCAAAAGCACCGACATCGGTAAACCCCCAGTCATCGGCGACCAGCACCACGATGTTGGGCCGGTCGGTCGTCGCTGCGATGGCCGTGCTGCACAAACTCAAGCCCAGTGCCATGACAAGAACCGGGCCGATCAGACGCCATGGTGGTGTCGATTTCATGCTCATCGGCTCAGCTTCCTGATTCAGCTCGCGACCTGGCATCGGCAAGCGGCTTCCAGTGCAGCAGTCCGAACAGCAGCGTGAGAATGATGCTGACCGCCAGTGATCCCTTGTAGAGGCGCACATGCCGAAACATGAAGATCACTTCCAGCAGATGCAGTCCGAGCAGGACGCCGGCCACGATCGGTGCGTGCTCGAATTGACCTTCGGGAAGCAGGCCGGCCAGCTTGGCGCTCGCCATCACATAAGCAAAGAGGCACAAGCCCCTCAGTAAGAGATTCATCGGTTTCGTCCTTGGTGAACGGCGCAGTTTAGTGCCAATCACCCGAATCAGTACACATGTGTTTGTTAATTCATCGATGTGACGAAAATCCGAGACGATGCCGGTCGATCTAACCGGCTGACTTGACCGCATCCTCCCGCCTTACCGCAGGCACCACCGGCGTGAGTCCGCTCATGATGCTCGTGGGGATCTGCTCGATCAGCTGATCGACGGTGAACACCGAACCGTCATTGGTCAGGGTCTTGAAGTCTTCGCCGTAGTAGTAAGTGTTGATTCGGCCCTTTTCGACGTGAAAGACATGGCCATTGATTGCATCGGCCCCGTCAGTGCACAAATAGGCGACCATCGGTGCAATGTGCTCAGGGCCGCGGCCCTCGAAGAAACGGTCGTATTGTTCCTGCGTCATCAGCCCGGCCTCGAGCTTGCGTTTCTGATTGGCAATCACCGCGTCGTTCATCATCATCCGTGTGTCGGCGGCGGGGCACAAAGCGTTGCAGGTGATGCCGAATTTCGCAGTTTCCCTGGCGATCGAGCGGGTCAGCCCGATGATGCCGGCCTTGGCCGCACTGTAGTTGCACTGTCCGACCGAGCCTTTGAAGGCATCGGACGAAAAGTTGACGATTCGCCCATAGCCCTCGCGCCGCATGTATTTGATTGCATGATGAGACATTGCCCAGTGTCCCTTCAGGTGCACATTGATGACGGTGTCGAAATCGTCTTCCGACATGTTCCAGATCATGCGCTCGCGAAGCATGCCGGCAACATTGACCAGGATGTCGATCTTGCCGAAGGTATCGACGCACTGCGCGACCATCCGTCCGGCTTTCTGGTAATCGGCCACGCTGTCATAGTTGGCGATTGCGGTGCCGCCGGCGGCCCTGATCTCGTTGACGACATCGTCGGCCGGTCGCTCGTCGGTCGGTTCGCCACCGCGCCCGACACCAGGGTCGTTCACGATCACCCGTGCGCCCTCGCGGGCAAGAAGCAGCGCGACATCGCGGCCGATGCCGCGTCCTGCGCCGGTGACGATGGCGGCTTTGCCTTCAAGGTGCATGTCTGTCTCCCGTGTGTTGTAGGGGGTGCCGAGGCGCCGCCTAAGTTGGCAGCGCCCCCGGCGGCTTGACTCAGGGCTTGTTGACCAGCAGCGCCAGAATTGCCTCCAGATGCTGATCGGCCATCGCCTTCATTTCGTCATCGGTGCGATCCTGCACAGGATGCGGCACAAAAACATAAGCCGGATCGGTACCGAGCGCCCTCGACTGGATGGCGGCTGCATCGATGAATTCAGTGGTGGCGACACCGACCGAGGGAATGCCATTGGCTTCGAGATCTGCGAGGTCATGCGTACAGCACGACGTACAGGACCCTCAGTCGGCCAACCCTTCAATCACCACATTGACTTCACCCACGATCTGCTGACGCAGCGGCAAGGGGGCTGGCTTGGCCACCGTGGGCTTCATGTAGCGCTTGACGACGATGCCCCGCTCGGTGAGCAGTTCATCAAGGCGATCGAGAAAAACATTGCCTCGCGGCTTCGAGATATCGAGCAGACCGACCGTGAGGCCCTGTAGCTGGTCGGGGCGCGCCAGCCTTTCGCGTGACGTCGGACTTTGCTCCGCCGTCGGATCCATGATGACAGTCATGATTTCACCTCTCTGTTGACAGGCAGCGATCCGGCTGCACCGCCGGAAGACCAGCCGCCGATGATGCCGGAGAACATCCCGGCGCCGCCGCCCGCGCGAACAATCAGCAGTCCGCCCGGGCGAAATTTGTTCCGTGTGGTGCCTGCAACCGACTCGGGATAGCCCTCGTCGATACCCCTGACGCCCCGCACCAGGCTGTCGCCCGGTATTTCGCAAAGCTGCATCAATTCGCCGAGCAATCGCTGTTTGCTCCAGCCGGCCTGCCTGAAGGTGCGCTCGTGCTCGGGGCAAACCACCAGCATCGCGTCGCAGGCGGGTGCGAGCTTGACGTTGTGAATCGCCTTGAGTGACTCGGCCATGCTGCGCGCAAGGCTCTCGGGAGTTCGAGATTTCTGGTCGACGATGCCCTGGAGTCCGAATCCGGCAAAGACCGTGACGCTCGAGACGCCAGGTGCAAGCCCGAAATCGCTCGACAGGGGCTCCCAGGACGACCCTTCCTCGTCCTCGGCGAAGCAGTAGGTGTATTTGCCGGGATTGCCGAGCGTGGCCCGGTCGACCTCCTGCGGCCTGCCGCCGCCGACATTGCGAATGACGAGTTGCAAGGCCCGACCGATGGTTGCATTGGCACGGTTGCCCTGGCCGAGCGCATTGCCGCGGGCGTTCATCGAAATCTGCCGGCGTATCGGGCCATTCACCACCAGCACCGGCCCGACGAACATCGTGGTCGCAAGCACGCCGTGCATGGCAAAGGCAGGATCGAGCACCGCTTCGACCGCAGCGAGCACGACCGGCAGATACTCAGGCTTGCAGCCTGCCATGACCGCGTTGATCGCAACCTTTTCAACCGTCAGCGGCACCAGATTGGGCGGACACACGCCGATCACTTCCTTGGGATCACGGGTGGTGCCACCGAGCATGCGCAGCACCCGGCGTTGAGTCGGCGGCACGACTGGCAACCCGTCTGTCCAGCCGCGCTCGTAGATCGCCTCGATCTCGTCCTCGTCCTCACCGAATTCAACTTTCCGAGCGGTCAATCCGGTCTGCTCGAAACGGATCAGCAGATCTTCGAGCTTCGCCGGCTCGACATTCAGCGCCCCGCAACCCGGGCGCATGGCAGGCAAGTCGGCGCCGAGTCTTTCCTGCCCGCTCACGCGCTGCCACTCGTTGCGATCCCAGCCGTAAGTGCGGTCGATCTCGGCGCCGGCCGCGCGACGGATCAGCGTTGGAACGATGTCGATGGCCAGGGCATGCGACACATTCAGTGCAGTGTCGTCAACCGGATGTCCAATCGATTCGGGAAAGGCCGGGTCGTCCTGCGTAAAGACCGTCAGATTGCCGCCCATGGCCAGCTCGGCCAGCACCGGCTCGATCAGGACGCAGGTCGGGCAATCGCGTTTGACGACGGCGATCAGGCCTTCTACGGGTAGCGACACACGCGCAATGCTCATCGGGTCTCCTGGGGGAAAGCTCAGCGCGGTGCGAGCTTGTCCTGCGTTTTGGTATCGAAGTCGCTCGCGTCATGGCGCTCGTGCAGCTGGTTTGCCGGATCGCCCATCAATCGATTCACCATCCGACCGCGCTTGACGGCAGGTCGCAGGGCGATCTGATCGGTCCAGCGCTGAACATGCTTGTATTCCTGGACCTGCAAAAATTCGCCGCCGCCATAGAGCAGACCCTTGGCCAGCGCGCCATACCAGGGCCAGATCGCAATATCGGCGATCGAATAATCCTGACCGGCCATGTATTCGCTCGTGGCCAGATGACGATCAAGGACGTCGAGCTGGCGCTTGACCTCCATGGCAAAGCGATCGATGGCGTATTCGATTTTCGTCGGTGCATAGGCATAGAAATGGCCAAAGCCGCCGCCCAGGTAGGGCGCACTGCCCATCTGCCAGAAGAGCCACGACAGACAGGCAGCCCGTGCCTGGCCCTGTGCAGGAAGGAAGACGCCGAACTTTTCGGCCAGATGCAGCAGGATCGCGCCCGACTCGAAGACATTGATCGGCGTGGCGCCGCTGCGATCAACCAGCGCAGGAATCTTCGAGTTGGGATTGGCGTCGACGAAACCGCTGCCGAACTGGTCGCCCTCGCTGATGCGGATCAGCCAGGCATCGTATTCGGCGCCGGTGTGCCCAAGCGCAAGCAACTCCTCGAGCATGACCGTGACCTTCACACCGTTGGGCGTCCCAAGCGAGTAGAGCTGCATCGGGTGACGACCGATCGGCAGATCCTTGTCATGCGTCGCGCCTGCGATCGGTCGATTGATATTGGCGAAACGTCCGCCGCTGGCCTTGTTCCAGGTCCAGATTTGCGCGGGCGCATAAGTCGCATCGGTCATGTGGTCGGGGCTCCTGCCGTGATATGAGTGATCACGCATCGACATGAGCGTGTTCTGGTAGAAGATAGCGAACCCGCGTGGCCAAGTCACCAGACTTGTTCACACACGGTCCGCTTTTGAGAAATTCGACCAACCAGCGTGCAAGGAAGCGCCATGATCGTTGTCCACACCACTGAGCTCGAGTATCCATGGGGTACTTTGCGCTCGACCAACGCCAGCAAGGTCAAGGTCGTGCTCGAGGAAAAGGGCTTGTCCTATCGGGTTGAGCGGATGCGACCGGGTGATCTCTGGAAAAAGCCCCCTGAATTTCTGGCCAGGCATCCTCTCGGAAAGGTTCCCTATATCGAGGATGGTGATCGGTTGATCTATGACTCGACTGTCATCAATGAGTATCTCGAAGAGCAGTATTCGGTCCCGAGCCTGATGCCCTTGACGGCTTTCGATCGCGCCGCCGTTCGCATGGTCGAGAATTATTGCGACGAGGCGATATTGGTCGGCGATCTGCCAGGGCTGTGGATGCCTTACTGGTCGCCGCCTGAAAAGCGCGATCTCGAGCGCATGGAAAAGAGTCGCACCGCACTGCGCAATCGCGCACTGCCTTTCATCGAGCGCACCATCGGCGACAAGGACTATCTCTGCGGTGAGTTCAGTCTGGCCGATGTCGGTTATATGTGTCTGGCGATGGTGCTTCAGGTCGATGCGTTTGATCTCGGCGCTTTCCCGGGTGCCGCTGCCTACCTTGAGCGCTTGCGCGCTCGACCGAGCTATCTCGCCATCAGCCCTGCGACCTCGCTTGCCGAGTCGGCCGGGCGTTCTTAGTCCAGCGTGTCGTAATGGCTCTGCGACATGGGCGTCATGCTGGCGCCAATGTCGGCGGGTTGGGCGGGCGTGACAGGGCGAAGCCCATCTGGACAAGTCCTGCGGCAAGGCCCAGCGACACACCAACCTGCAGGGCGAGTTGATAGGACCCGAGCGCGTCATAGGCCAGACCCCCACCGAAGGCACCGACGAAGCTGCCGATCTGGTGAGTCATGAAAGCGACACCCCCCAGCATGGCTTGCCATCTCAGACCGAAGGCTTCAGCGATATAGCCTGCCACCAGCGGCCCGACGCCCAACCACAGAAAGCCCATGATCGCCGCAAAGACCAGGGTGTTGGCAGGCGTTGCAGCCGACAGGAAGTACCAGGCGATGCCGAGTGAACGCAGGGTGTAAATGCCACCCAGCAACAGAAGCTTGTTGTATCGGCCGCCGGCCCAGCCGAAAAACAGGCTGCCCAGAACGTTGAAGCCGCCGATCACGCCAAGCGCCTGCGCACTGAGCATCGGGTCAAGACCGCAGCTGTCGAGATAGGACGGAAGGTGCGTGGTCAGAAAGACAAGCTGCATGCCGCATACAAAATAGGCGATTGTCATGACCGCAAAGGGCGGGTGCTTCAATGCGCGCAGCGCAACGACCAGGGCACGGCTCTCGGTATCGCCCGCGACCTTCGGCGGCAAGGGCAGGTCATCGACTTTGCCGGCAAACCATGCAGCCGGAACGATGACCAGGGCCATCACGATGAAGCCGGCCACTCCGACTCGCCAACCGAATTCCTGCGACAGCGCCTGACCGACCGGTGCAGCAATCAGTGCGCCAATCGAACCCGCTGCCGAGACCACGCCGAGCACCGTGCTGCGGATGGCGGCAGGAACCGGGCGTGCAGCCACCGCCATGGCGATGGCTGAACCGTTGCAGGCCATCGACGCGCCGATCGCGAAGCCGGCGCCGAGCGTCACGCCAAGCATTCCCTGGGCGGTCGCCAGCAGCGTCATGCCCAGGACATAGAGCAGGGCACCCGAAACCATGAGCGGGCGATAGCCGATCCGAACGACCAGGGCTCCCGCGAAGGGCTGCAAAAATCCCCACACCAGGTTTTGCACGGCGATAGCCAGCGTGAATTGCGAAACCGATATCCCCACGTCTTTCGTAAGAGCGGGCATGAAAACGCCCAGGCTCTGACGCAGTCCCAGGCTCATGGTGAGCATCAGCGATGCGCCGATCAGGATCGGCAGGACAGGGCGCAGGGCGCGAAGGTCTGACATCGGTGCTCCAGTTGGTTTCCTTGCGACTGTATACCGTTCAGTTACGGGCAGCGCTCGCATTTCATCGCTGCGCCGGTTTCGAGCACAATGCGTTGATGTCACCGATCCGAAAACCCGATGTCTGCCAGCCCACCGGAACCGCCGAGTTGCCGATGCTGGACGTCTACATGCCCATGATGAAGACGGCGGCGATTGTCTGTGCCGCCCGCACGGGGCTTTTCGAGGCGCTGGCCTCTGGTCCGCTCGAGACCGAAGTGCTTGCCCAGCGGATCGGTGCCAATCCTAATGGCGCGCGAACGCTGGCTGACTTTCTGGTTGCGCTCGGCTATCTGAGCAGATCCGAGACGACTTACGCCAACACCGACAGCACCCAGCGCTGGTTCACGAGTGCCGGGCAAATCGACTACACGTCTGGCGCGCTTTGGACGCATGAGGCCTGGGCGATGATGGGTGACCTCTCAAGCGCGGTGGTGGCCGGGACGCCGCAGCGTTCGCTGTGGGACACCATGCGTGACAAGCCGCATCTGGGCCCGCTTTTTTCGCGCTACATGCAGGCTTTTGCGCAGGATCTCGGCCCCGACCTGATCGCTCATGTGCCTGTCGCCGACGATCACACGCGACTGCTCGATCTCGGCGGATCACATGGACTGCATTCGGTTCGCTTTTGCCGCCGATATCAGCAGTTGAATGCGGTGATCGTTGACATGCCCTCGGCGCTGACCGATACCGCGCAGACGGCGGCGCAGGCAGGGCTGTCCGATCGCATCAGCTTGCATCCTGCGAACCTGCTTGCACTCGACTGGATTCAGCCTTGCGACATCGTGCTTTACCTGTCTGTCGGTCACAACCAGCAGGAGACCGACAACCGGCGGGTGCTCGCCGAAATTGCGCGGTCACTGCGTCCGGGCGGCCTGCTTGTCATTCATGACTATCTTGCCGAAGAGCCGCTCAATGCCTTTCATGCGGCGTTTCGGTTGACGCTGCTCTATGAGACCGGCACACGCACCTACAGCCACCAGGAATACATGGGCTGGCTTGATGAGGCGGGCTTTTCGTCGGTCTCGCGTATCGATCTGGATCCGCTCGAAAAAGGCTCCTTGCTGCTGGCGCGTCGCTGAGCGACTGGATAGCCAGAAACGACGGGAATCTGATCTGAATTGCGGCGGCATTTGCCCCGGACACACCAACGCGATCTGCGTCCCGGGATCAAGAAGCAGTGATCGCGCTCAATAGCTGAGTGCCTGAGTCTTGCCCCAAAATATTCGATAGGCAAAGATGGTGTAGCCGACGATTACCGGAAAGACGACGACCACGCCATAGAAGATGACCCGCAGGGCCTCGGTCGAACTCGCCGCCTTCCAGATCGTCAGCTGATCGACCACCAGCCAGGGAAACAGGCTGTAGGCCAGTCCGTAAAATGACAGCAGGAAAATGCCCACCGTGCAGGCAAAAGGCACTTCTGCACCGTACTGGTTGCCTTGTTCGAGGCGTATCGGCAGCCGTCTGATGCTGCGGATCATGACGCCGAAGAGCCCGAGCGTGACAGCCGGGATCGGCAGCAGCATCAGAACGTTCGGAAATTTGAACCACTTGTCGAAGATCTCAGGGCTGATCCAGGGCGTGGCAATCGAGATGGCCACCACGCCCGCTGCGGTGAGCCACAGGCTGCTCATTGCCCAGCCAACCGCTTTGCGCTGCAGTTCGCCTTCGGATTTCATGATCAGCCAGCCGGCGCCGAGCAGACGGTAAGCCGAGATCAGACAAAGACCGATCAACGCCGCAAACAGCAGCCCAGGCAGATCCTGTCTGAAGCCTGTGATCAGTTGGCCAAGCATGAACCCCTGGGCCCATGAAGCGATCAGTGAACCTGCAAAAAAAGCGCGGTCCCAGAGCGGGCGGTGATACATCTTCGCCTTGACCCGAAAGTCGAAGGCCACGCCACGCAGCGTCAGACCCAGCAGCATGAGCG
>CAMCXH010000018.1 GCA_945883285.1 Bordetella parapertussis
ATACTTAAGGATTAGTCGATTGCCTGCCAGCATCACTCCAAGGACCATTACCCGGTGATTGTGCTGTCATCGTGTTTTCGGGGCGCAAAATGACCAACACCCTGCCGAGCCTGATCGTCTACACCGACTACAAGAGCCCCTACGCCTTCGTGGCCGACGCCGCCATCCGCGCCATCGCCCTGCAATACCCGGTGCATCTCGACTGGCGACCCTACACGCTGCGCATCGAGGAATTCATGGGCACTGTCGAAGCGCGTACCGTGCACAACTGGCGCAAGGTCCGTTATGGCTACATGGACGCGCGCCGCATGGCCAACCGCCAGGGCCTGATCATGAAAGGGCCGCGGCGTATCTACAGCGGCAAGCTCTCGAACATCGGGTTGCTGTTCGCGCAGGATCATGGCTTTTTCGAGCCTTATCACGCATCCACCTTCGAGCGCTTCTGGCGCCACGACCTCGATATCGATTCTCTTGAGGAGATGAGCCGCCATATCGATGCGCTGGGCGCATCCGGCGCCGACTTCGAGCGCTTCGTTCAGGGCGATGGCGCGGTGCGTCTGCAGCGTCTCACCGACGAGGCCGAGACGCTCGGTGTTTTCGGCGTTCCGATGATGATCTTCGACGAGCAGCTCTACTGGGGCGGTGATCGGCTTGCAATGGTGCGCGAGTCGATCGAGCAGACCCTGAGCGCCGCCGGCGAGGCGCTGCGGCGACCGACCGGCCGCGCGGCCCGAGGCGACACTCAGTCGTAAATGGCGTCGCCTTTTCGCAGCACATGCGATGTCATCGCGTGCCCTCCCTGTTGCGCGGCAGACTGGTCGCCAACAGGGCACCCAGCAGATTGCCGACCGCCGCAATCATCATTGCCCCGTGATAGGCCTGCGTGCGGTCGAAGAGCCAGCCGGCCACCACCGGCAGGCTGACCGCGGCCACACACCAGGCGATATAGAGCTGGCCGGCGACCCGACCGAAATCATTCTTGTGCCAGTAGCGGGCAATCGCCCCGGCGGTCAGTCCGGAAATGAAACCGTAGCCCATGCCGATCAGCGTCATGGCCAGCACCGCCACGGCCGGCCCGGGAAACGCCAGCAGCAAGAGCGAGCCCGACAGCGCGATGAGGTGCGCGGCGCAGGCCACCCACGGCACCTCGAAGCGGTCGACCAGCCAGCCGCCGCCGATTCGGGCGGCGGCAATCGCGCCGGTGATGAAGGTCGTGCCGCCCAGGGCAAAGGCGGTGGCCGCGCCATAGGCCTGCAGGATGCCGGCCGACTGGCTCATCACCATCAGGCCGGCTGCGGCCGCCAGAAAAAACACGCCGAAAAGACGGGCGAACAGGCTCCAGCGTCGATCTGCACCGCCTTGAGTGCCGGCTTGGCCGTCCTGCATGCGGATGTCGGCCAGGCGCAGCAATCCGGCCGCGGCAAAGGTGGCAAGCGCCACGGTGACTGCCAGCCCGACCAGTGTCGCTCGCAATCCGAACCCAGCGATCGTCCAGCCGAAGATCGGCGCACCGATCATCGCGCCCAGGGGATACAGGCTCACCACATAGCCATTGGCCAGACCACTCATCGATTCAACGGTCTGGTTCAGGCCCTGCTGCATCATCACGAAGGCCACCCCGCCGCCCAGTCCGAAGAGCAGGCCGTAGCCCAGCATCAATTGCCCGATGCCGGTGGCGCTGGCCGCCACCAGCAAGCCGACCGCGCTGCACAGGCCGGCGCACAGCAACAGCCCCACCGGTGCAAATCGCCGATAGAGCACCGGCCCGGCCAGCATGCCGAGCGTCAGGCAGATCGAGGCCACCGAGAAGACCAGCGCCATCTGGGCGCGCCCGATACCGAGCATCGTCTCCATCGGCTTGAGGAACACGCTGAAGGCGTAAATCGTTCCGAACGGCAGATTGAGGAGGGTGGCCGCAGCCATTGCGCAGGCACTGCGCTGCCTCGGCGTGAGGGCCGACCGGGCAGGCCCGGAATGGGGAGGGCGAGCGGCGGGCATGGTCAATCGACGAGAACCGATGCGCCGCGCCGCCCGGCCTAAGCCTTGCTCGCCGGCTTTTTGCGCGGCGCCTGCATCGGCAGCCAGGTTGTCGCAAAGGACTGGTAGTCGTCGCTGCCGGCATCCTCATGCAGGGTCGACTCGCGCTCGTCCCAGAAATCGTTCCAGAGCTCGAACAGCCCCGACTGATTCTGATGCGGCGCATTCGCCTCGAGCCAGTCGGCAATGAGCCGATCGTCCGGCCGCTTCATGAGCACCGTGTCGAGCAGGCGCTTTGCGGTTCGCTGGCTGAAGGGCGGCTTGTCGGTCACACCGAGCACGCCCTGCAGCATGATGACCAGCAGGCGTGCCTCGTCGCTGGTGCCGCCGGTGAGCTTTTTCCAGTGTGAGGTGGTGCGATCGTCGTGATCGTCGACATCGGCCAGTGCGTTTTCGGGCATCACCAGCAGTTCGTGGAGCCGGTTGACCGAGGGGTCGCCCGCGACCAGCACATGCAAAGGCGTTGCCGAATCGACGATCACCGTTTTAAGCGCCGGGGCGCGCTCAGCCCAGACCGCCTCGACAATGGCGCGATACCGTTCCGGCAGGCCCTCGGGCGGCGCGGCAAGCTTGCGCGGTGACTTGCGGATCGCCTCGATCAGTTTTTCCAGACCCTGCTGATTCGCAATCCAGGCCATCTTGCGCGTATAGACCATGATCAGCAGCCCGGTCATGATGATCTGCTCGGGCTCGAAGTCGGTGTCGGGCGCCTCGCCCTGCAGGGCCTGCGCAATCGCACCGGCGGCATCACGCCGGCGGCGCACCCGCTCGGCGTCTTCGTATTGCTGCATGAAGTCGGCAAACGAATACTGCGCCCAGGACGAGACGACCGCTTCTTCATACTGCTGCTTCTGCTCCGGATCCATGTCCTCAAGCTCGATGCCGTCGCGGGTCGCCAGAATCCGCTTGATGTCATTCGAGGCGCCACGGGTGTGAAAGAGCAGCCCGTTGTCGGCAATCGAGCGGGCTGCCACCCTGATATCACCCTGGCTGATTTTTTCGAGATGCAGATTGACCAGCCCGAGCATGCTGCGCATCGCGCGCTCGAGATCGGCCCGCAGGTTTTCGGAGCCGAGGACGCTGGCGATTTTGCGGATCGCGCGCGTGCCTTCGCGGCTGATCGCCTCCTGATTTTCAGGGGTGATGATTCCCGAGCCGATACCGTGCAGCCAGGCGCGTTCAAAGAGCGATCGTGAATCCCGATGGGCGACCCAGTTCACAGCACGTCATCCTCATCATCATCGTCGTCGAGTGCCTGCGCCTGCGCCGACTTGGGCGGCGCGAGGGGCACCTCGAGCGAGCGCATATGGCGCATGCGCAGCACCTCGAGGACTTCGCGAAAAATCTCGTAGTGTTCGCAGCGCAGCCGCCAGGAGAGCTCGCGCCAGTCCTGGTCCTGCACTTCGCGCAGCGCGACGATCTCACCGCGCTGGTAGTCGCCGGGGTCGCCAAGATCGAGATCGGCATTCGAGGTCGGAATGCCCGCCGAATCGTCGCCCTCGAGCTGGGAATAGGTGCCATTGCGAAAGAAGTACTCCACCTCTTCATGGCGCTCGGAAAAATAGTCGGCGAGCGCGCTCACGCCATCGGCGGTGCTGCCCAGCGATTCGATGAATTCATCGGTGCGGTCTTCGTCGGCAAAGACCACCGAATTGATCATGCCCTTGAGCGACTCGTGGTTGCGCTCACGATATTCGCGCTCGAGCACCACTGCGGCCAGAAACGCCTTGGGCGAGATCAGCTCGCTGATGATCGAGCTGCGCGAACTGTCGTGCTCGCGCAGGATGGCCACCACATCGCGCGAGGGCATCTCATCAATCACTCTGGCCAGCGCGTAATCGCCCTCTGCATCGGCCACTGTTGCCAGTGCGCGCTCTGCGCTGTCGATATTGCCTTCGTAAACCAGGCTCGACACCGTGCTCACGATCGCATGCGTCATTCGCTGCTCCTGCGGTCAAAGCCCTGCTGCTCGAGATAATCCTCGCTCAGCTGATCGCTGTCGTCGCGATCATCGTCGTCCTCATGGCCATCGCGCTCATCGCCCTCATCGTCGGCCTGCTCAGACCGCGGCCCGAGGCGACGCGAGAGCGCAAACTCAAGCGCCACGACGGTTGCCAGAAAGTCCTCGCCATGGGCATCAGTCAGTACGGTATTGATGAGCGGCTGCGCCCAGGCGGCCACGGTCACTGCCGCCGCCACATCCTGCCAGGGCGCAAACTCACCGGGAAACTGGCTCAGCAGGCCGGCAACCGTCTGGTGGCCACCCGCCGGAAACTCGAAGGCGCCGTGAAAGACCGGTGCCACCAGCACCGGATCGAACCCCATCAGCGGCAGGAGTGCCTTGAGCTGACTGCGCTTGTCCTTGAGCCTTGCCTGCAGGACATCGCGGCCATCGGAATCGAAGCGAAGATCATCGAGATCGGCACGATAGCTTTCATCAAGCTCGAAAAAATAGTCGGACAGTTTCATCGGATCTGCTCGAGATAGGTTTGGAACATGGCGCGCGCGGTCTCGAGCGGATTCTCGAGCAGATGCTTTCGCCGCTTCTGGTCGTGCGCCAGGCGCCGGCCCTCGTCGATCAGCAGTTCGTATGCCTGCTGCGCCTCGCGAAACCGCGCCGCGGCGTCGGCATCCGGGTTGCGGTCCGGATGAAAAAAGGACGCCTTCTTGCGAAAAGCGAGCTTGATATCGGACGTGCTGGCACTCGACGGAACACCGAGAATATCGTACGGATCACTGCTTGATTCGAGCATGGGGTTGCCTCGATGGAAGGGAGTTGCCTCGATGTCAATCAGACTGGCGCACTGCACCAGGAATGTCGAGCGCGGTTCTCAGACCGACGCGAGCCGTGCCAGGCGGGCGGCCTCCTGAACTTGCGCATCTTCGATGACAGCGATGACATCACGCACATCGACCGGCCCGGTGTGATGCTCGAAGCGCCCGGTGAGCGGCGCGTCGGGCGTGAGCTGGCCGCGCGCATAAAGATCCCAGATCTCGTTGCCGTAGTCGGTAGCAAGCAGCGCAGGCTCGAAGCGGCCGAAAAAATCGCGCAGGTTTTCAACATCCCGCAGCAGCATCCGCATGGCGTGATTATTGCCCGCAGCATCGACCGCCTGAGGCAGATCGATGATGACCGGCCCGTCTGCCGCCAGCAGGATGTTGAATTCGGACAGGTCGCCGTGAACGATGCCGGCGCACAGCATGCGGACCACCTCGCCGATCAGGGCGCCGTGATAGAGCACGGCATCTTCTGGCGTGAAGATCACATCATTGAGCCGCGGTGCGGCATCGCCATGCTCGTCGGTGACCAGCTCCATCAGCAGGACGCCTTCATAAAAGTTGCGCGGCACTGGCACGCGAACGCCCGCGGCGGCCAGCCGGTAGAGCGCATCCACCTCGGCACTGCGCCAGGCCGCCTCCTGAGACTCGCGCCCGAAGCGCGTGCCCTTGGCCATGGCCCGCGCCTGGCGGCTGTTCTTGACCTTGCGGTTCTCGGTGTAGTCGACTGCCTGCCGGAAGCTGCGCTGGGTGGCGTCCTTGTAGATCTTGGCGCACAGGGTTTCGCCATCGCAGCGCACCACATAGACCGTCGCTTCCTTGCCGCTCATGAGTTGCCTCACGACCGAGTCGATCAGTCCTTCTTCGAGCAGCGATTGCAGTCGCTTGGGTGTTTTCATCCCGTCATTCTGGGGCATTCGCCCAAAAGACTCAGGCGTCGACCGTCAGAAGGTCGGTGGCCAGCAGCACTTCACCACCGAAATGAGCCTTGGCCAGGGCAATCCACTGCGGCTCGGAGCCGGGCTGTGGCGCCGGCACCGGGTGATTGAGCACGAGCGTTCGCACGCCGCAGTCGGCGGCAGTCTTGCCGGCCTGGGCGACATCGGAGTGGTAATCGAGCACATCGCGAAAGCGCTTGAAAGGCGCCTTCTCGATGATGTCGCGGCGGATAACGGTCTGCACATAGACATCGGCACCACGGCAAAGCCGGCTCAGCCCTTCACAAGGCACGGTATCGCCCGCAATGGCAACCACCCTGCCCTGCGCCTCGATCCGAAAACCCATGGTCGGATGAACCGGGCTGTGGTCGGTCGGCTCAGCGGTCACCCGAATGCCGTCCGACTCGAAAACCAGCCCGGGCGTCAGCTCATGCACCGTGACTTTCGGTGCTTCGCTGAGGTCGTCGTGGTGCGACATGCGGTAATGCACGTCGGTGTCGAGCATTGCCAGCGTCGCCTCGGTGAATCGCCTGAATCCAACCGGCCCATAGGCCACAAGGGGATTGGATTGCGGACTCGAAATCCAGCGGGTAGTGATCACATCGTTGTAGTCGGTGGTGTGATCACTGTGCATATGCGTCACGAAGAGCGCCGTGAGGTCACGCGCATTCATGCCGACGGCCGCACCACGCATCAGCACCGCCCGGCCGCAGTCGAAGAGCAGGTCGGTCTTGCCGATACGCACCAGCGTCGAAGGACCCGCGCGATCGGGTGTCACCAGCGGCGAACCGCTGCCAAGAATGATGACCTGCATGCCGGCGCCCACAGTCAACCCGGGATACGGACCGGCAGCTTCGTGAAGCCTCGCACAAAGGGAGACCGAACCCGCGTTGGCTCGCCCACCACTTCGATGACCGGAAAGCGCGCGAGCAGTTCTTCCCAGAGGATCTTGAGCTGGAGCTCGGCCAGCCGATTGCCGACACAACGATGGATGCCGAAACCGAAGGACAGATGCTGGCGCGGCCGCTCGCGATCGATGATGAAGCGATCAGGCTCGGCAATGGCGGCATCGTCGCGGTTGCCCGACAGGTACCACATCGCAAGCTTGTCGCCCTTGCGGATCTGCTGGCCGGCGAGCTCGGTGTCCTGCAGCGCGGTCCGGCGCATATAGGCCAGCGGTGTCTGCCAGCGGATGATCTCGGGCACCAGGCTGTCGATCAGGGCCGGATTGGCGCGCAGCTTGGCCATCTCGGCCGGGAACTGATGCAGGGCCAGCAGCCCGCCGGTCATGGAGTTGCGGGTGGTGTCGTTGCCACCCACGATCAACAGCACGAGATTGCCCATGAATTCCTGGGGGCCCATGTTGCGGGTGGCCGGGCTGTGGGCCAGCATCGAAATCAGATCGGTCTGAGGCGGCGCATTGACCCGCTCGTTCCAGAGGCGCATGAAATAGCCGAGCATGTTGCGCAGCTCGGCCATACGAACTTCCGGCTCGGGCGCATCAGGATTGGTCGCCTTGTTGGCGGTGGCGATGTCCGACCAGAAGGTCAGCAGGCGCCGGTCTTCGAGCGGAAAATCGAAGAGGGTGGCGAGCATGAAGGTGGTGAGCTCGATCGAGACCTTGTCGACCCAGTCGAAGGTCTCGTTGCGCGGCAGGCTCTCGAGCACACTGATGGTCCGCTCTCGAATCAGGTCATTCCAGTTGTTCAGGTTGCTCGGCGCAACGATCGGGCTGACCGCCTTGCGCTGATCGTCGTGCTTGGGCTGATCCATGGCAATGAACATCGGTAGCTGCTGCTCGCCGACCTGATCGACCAGCGTGATGCCGCCATGGGTCCAGTCTGACGAAAAGACGGCATGGTTGGTATCGACAGCCATGATGTCTTTGTAACGGGTGACCGACCAGTAATCGCCCACGCCCTCGATCGGGCTGTGCGAGCGATGGACCGGCGCCTCGCGGCGCAAACGCTCCAGCGTGAAACCGACGGTGTCATCGACGAATCCCTGCACATCGGCAGGATTGAGCTGATCGAGCGGAAGGGCCTGGACATGAGCACGCGCGGCGGCTGATTGGGCGGCCGATCGCGGGAGGGCAAAGGCGGGGGTCTCAAGGACTGAGCTCATGAGGGCGTCTCCTGATTTTCAATCAAAAAATTCTA
The DNA here is from genome assembly GCA_945883285.1 of Bordetella parapertussis. Classification (GTDB taxonomy): domain Bacteria; phylum Pseudomonadota; class Gammaproteobacteria; order Burkholderiales; family Burkholderiaceae_E; genus UBA4615. The sequence goes on from CAMCXH010000018.1 coordinate 7,913, forward strand.
GCACGCCGACCAGACACCTCTGTCTAGAAAAAAACATTTTTCCGAGCTTTCACCGACTTCCCGACCGCTTGCGGGCCCAAAGCAGCCGAACGCACGGTTGGAGCGCCCGAGGCCGGTACACATTATTTAGGATCAAGTCCCCCCGGTTAAGGTGTGAAAAGACGCTGAGCATGGCTTCGCCAATTCCCGACGGTCCAAAGGAGATCACCTCTGCGCCATCACAGCGCGGGCTGGTGCCGTACGTCTGGCTCGTCATCGTCCTGCTGGCACAAACAGCGCTTGCGACCTTTCTGCTGCGGGAGACCGAATGGGGTGTGGCGTCTCTGATCAGTCTTGGCCTGAGTGCCGTTGCCAGCGGTCTGGTCCTGCTGCGCGTCTTCGAAGCGCGTCTTGGCCGAGTTCAGCGCAAACTCCAGGCCATCCTGTCCGAAATCGAACATGCGCGTCCGAATACCGGCACACACCCAAGCGATGCCAATGTTTTCGAGTTGATCGACTGCATTGCCGAACACACAAGCAGCCTGATCTCGATGACCCGCGAGCGCGAGAAACAGCTTCTCAAAGCCGCCCTGCAGGACCCGGTCACAGGGCTTGGCAATCGCTCGGTACTCAGTCACCGCATCGGCGTCGCCATCAAGACTCACGCCGAATCGGCCGAGCGCTTCTGCGTTGCAATCATCGAGATCGGCCGATTCAAGGAAATCGCCGAGATGCTCGGCACCGACCAGATCAATGATGCAGTCAACCAGATTGCGCGCCGGCTGCGGCGCGAACTGCGCAAGGAAGACACCGTCGTTCGTCTGGGCGACGAGCGATTCGCCTTGCTTGTCAGAGGCGACCGCGAGATCGCGGAGCCGGTCCTGAACCGGATCGTCGAGGCGGCCAGGCTGCCGCTGACGATCAGCGGCGAGTCGGTCGACATCAAGGTGCGCATTGGTGCCGCGATGTATCCGGAAGACGCAAACTCCGAGACCAATCTGCTGCTGCACGCGCAGATCACCGCCGAGCGCTCGAGTCGCCTTCGCACCGCGTCGGTCTTCTCTGAAGCAAAGCGCGATGCGAAGCTCACGACCCATTTGACCGATTCGCGCGAAAGCTTGTCGCTGCAGTCTGATCTGACCCGGGCGATTGCCGAACGACAATTATTTCTGGTCTACCAGCCCAAGCTCGACCTGAAAACCGGTCTGTTCACCGGCGTTGAAGCGCTGATTCGCTGGCGGCATCCGAAGAAGGGCCTGGTGTCGCCGGATCAGTTCATTCCGATGGCCGAGGAAAACGGCTTGATGCAAAGCATCACCGAGTGGGTCCTGACCGAAGGCGCCGTCTTTGCCAAAGCACTCTGCTCACGCAGGCCGCAGATGTGCGTCTCGGTGAATATTGCGGCCCAGGACATCGAACGAGAAGGCTTTTCAGCCTTCGCCAATCAGGTGATCCGCGATCGGGGCATCCTGCCCGGCCAGATATGCCTCGAAGTCACCGAAAGCGGACTGTTTGAAGACACCGACAATGTGATTGCCACCCTGTCAGAACTGTCGAGCACCGGGCTCAAGCTCTCGATCGATGACTTCGGAACGGGCTATTCGACCCTGAAGCAGTTGCAGCTCCTGCCGGTCAACGAGATGAAAATCGACCGCACCTTTGTGGGTGGCCTGGCGTCGAACGACAAGAATCAGGCAATCGTCAGATCGATGATCGACATGGGCACCCGCATGGGTCTGAGGGTGGTCGCCGAAGGGGTCGAGTCGTTCAGAGAGATGCAGTTTCTGCAGAAGCTCGGATGCGATGAAGTGCAAGGCTTCTTTATCTCGCGCCCCCTGCCCGCGCAGGAGGTCCTGTCATTCATCGATCTGCGCCATGCACTGTATGACTCATCCCGCGAAGACGCACGGACACTCGCGTCGCAGCAATGAGCGCGAAGGGTCAATGACTCGCCGGGCACAGTTTGCGCCAGACAAAGAGGACCGCTTGCCGATCTTTGCTGTTCATCATATAAAGTGAAAATTCGACATGCTGCATCGCAACGATGCCGCTGGTGACGATGATTCAGGGCGGGCCGCAATGAAGGGCATGATCTTTACCGAGTTTCTCGAACTGGTCGAACGGACCCACTCGACTGAACTCGCCGAAACACTGGTTGCCAATGCCAATCTGCCCTCGGGCGGCGTCTACACCTCGGTCGGCAACTATGATCATCGCGAGATGGTCACGCTGGTGGTCGCACTCAGCCGACAGACCCGACAACCGGTGGACGAGGTGCTCCATTGGTTCGGCAAGAACCTGTTTATTACCCTGTCCACGGCTTATCCCGGCTTTTTCGCCGGCAAGGACACTGCCTTCAGTGTGCTGGTCGGCATTGAGTCGGTCATCCACACCGAAGTTCGCAAGCTGTATCCCGATGCCGAGTTGCCTTCCTTCGACGTCATCCAGCAGGGCAATGACGAGTTGGTGCTCGACTATCACTCGCCGCGTTGCATGGATGATCTCGCGCACGGATTGATTGACGCCTGCATCGCGCACTTCAATGAGCCGGTCACTCTGGCTCGCCGGCCGCTCGGCAAGACTCAGGCCGATGGCACGCGCTTCACCCTGACACGGGCGTGAGCCAGGACCCTGATGTCCTTAGGCAGCGCGCCGATCGAGAGCGCGCAGCACGCAAGCAGGCCGAAGCGCTGCTGGAAGCCAAGAGTCTCGAGCTCTATCAGGCTAATCGCCATCTCGCCGAACTCGCCGGAACACTTGAACAGCAGGTCGCGGACCGTACCCGGGAGCTGGCAGCCGCACTGGACCAGGCTCAAACCGCCACCCGCGCCAAGTCGGCCTTCCTGGCGGCGATGAGCCATGAATTGCGAACACCGCTCAATGGCGTGATCGGCATGACGCAGCTGCTGCTTGATGGCTCGCTCGCACCCGAGCAGCGCGAACGTGCCCTGGCCATCGAATCGAGCGGTGAACTTTTGCTGTCGATCATCAACGATGTCCTCGATTTATCGAAGATCGAAGCCGGCCGCATGGTGATGAGCAGCCTGCCCTTCGATGTCCGGGCCGCGATGAAGACCGTGGCCCGAATGCTTGAGGTCAGCGCGAAAGACAAAGGCCTGGGCTTCGAGGTGAGCTGCGATGACGACGTACCGGCAATCCTGATCGGCGACGATATGCGGCTGCGGCAGATCCTGTTGAATCTGACCGCCAATGCGATCAAGTTCACCGCCACTGGCCAGGTCGCGGTTCGGCTGCAATTGGTGCGCCAGCACGACGATCAGCGGGTTGACCTGCGCCTGAGCGTGACCGATACCGGCATCGGCATCGACGCGGATCGCCTGCAGGCGATCTTTCAGCCCTTCGAGCAAGCCGATACCGACACAACGGCCCGGTTTGGCGGTACCGGCCTTGGCCTGACAATCTGCAAGCGAATCGCCGACATGATGCAGGCCCAGCTCACGGTTCAAAGCACGCCGGCGCAAGGATCGGTCTTCGCGCTTGAATGGAGCGCTGCCAGCCAGCAGAGCCTCGTGCAAGCGGCAAACTCGCAGCTTGAAATCACCGATGCGCCGATCGACCAGCTGAGGGTTCTGGTGGCCGAGGACAACCCGGTCAATCAGACTCTGATCTGCGCCCTTCTCAAGCGACTCGGCATCACACCTGATCTGGTCGAAGACGGCGAAGCGGCCTTGGTCCTGCTCGCATCAAGGCCTTATGACCTCGTGCTGATGGATGTCCAGATGCCTCGCCTGGACGGCATCAGCGCGACCCGCGAGCTGCGCAAAATGCCGCTCGCTTATCAGCCCAGAGTGATTGCGGTAACCGCCAATGTGCTGGACGACGAGCGGGCAGCCTGCCTTGAGGCCGGAGTCGATGAGTTCCTGGGCAAACCTTATCGGGCTGCCGAACTCAGCCGTCTGGTAAGGGCCACACCAATCGGCCCTGCTTGAGCACCTTCACCAGATTGCTGAAATCGTCGGTCCAGGCGCTCAGCCATTAGATCCGCCCGAACACTGGGGCCAGCGCGAGAAAACGGTTGGTCACATGAAAGGCCAGCATGCCATCGGGCGTTCGATGTGCCCGCTCATCACCTGTCACATCAATCAGTTCGAAAAATACACATAGAGATCGTCCGGCGCCTGCGGCGTCTTCAGGGTCTTGTCGACCGGCACCGGCGCTTCGATCAACGCCGGCCATGAGGGCTTGGCCTGGGCTTTGTTGAACTCGACGATCGACGCTCGCAGACGCTCGACCCGCTCGGGATGGGCAGCGGCGAGATCGCTCTTCTCGCCGGGATCACTGGCAAGGTTGTACAGCATGGCGCGCTTCGGTGTCGCGGTCACCTGCAGCTTCCAGTCGCCCTCGCGTACCGCGGCATAGTCGCCGCCTCGCCAGAACAGCCGCTCATGAGGCGCGCCGCCCGACTCGCCGCGCACAAAGGGAGCCAGGTTGACGCCGTCGATGATCCGGTCGGCGGGGAGCGCCACGCCGGCGGCCGCAGCCGCGGTCGCAAAAATGTCAAAGTGACTGATCGGCTGCGTGTAGTTTGCGCCGGCAGGCATCGCCGCGGGCCAGCGCATGAAAAAGGGCACCCTGATGCCACCCTCGAAATAGGTCGCCTTCCAGCCGCGCAAGGGACTGTTGAGCCGATCGATGCCGACATAGTGCGCACCACCGTTGTCGCTGGTAAACACGACCAGCGTGTTGTCATCGAGCCCCTGGTCCTTGAGCGACTGCATCACGCGTCCGATGTTGCGATCGAGCGAGCGGATCATCCCGGCATAGACCCGCGTGGTGTGGTCGGCAATCTGGGGCAGCGCATCGTAGTCGGCACGGGTGGCCTGCAGCGGCGTATGCGGCGCGTTATAGGCCAGATACATGAAGAAGGGACGGTTGCGGTTCGCCTTGATCGCCTTGATCGCTTCATCGGTCATGTAATCGGTGAAGTAGCCACGCGGCGCAAAGAGCTCGCTGTCATTGAAGCGAACACCAAACGGGTGGGCGGCATAAAGGAATTTATCGATCGGATCGAAAGGCTGATGAGCATTGACCACGCCCGGATCCTTGGCGTCGATCATCATCATCGCGGCATGCTGCATCGCCAGCGACTCGTCGAAACCGTGCGAATTGGGGCGAAACTGGGGGCTGTCGCCGAGATGCCACTTGCCAAGATGCACCGTGTGATAGCCGGCGCCCTTGAGCATGCGGGCAATCGTGATTTCGCTGGTCGGCAGGCCCTGATCTTCATAGGGCGGCATGTTGCGTTCGCGATCAGCGTGATAGATCAGTGACCGCAGCGCGCCATCGACTTTATGGCCGCCCACCATGCGCGAGAACTGCACCGGCACCGGTGTGAACTCGAACCCGAAACGGGTCGCATAACGACCGGTCATCATTGCGGCCCGCGACGGAGCGCAGGTGGCATTACCGGCATAGCCTGCGGTGAAATTCACGCCGCCAAGCGCGATCGCGTTGATGTTCGGCGTCGGCACGGTGCCGTCGGCGATACCGCCGCCGGCCAGGCTGAGGTCGTTGTAACCGAGGTCATCGGCGACGATGACGATGATGTTCGGCGGCCGCTTCTGGCCTGATGCGAGCGGTGCCGGCTCAGCGGGCCCCGCCAGCCAGGTGACCTCGCGATTGGGCGCAGGGTCTTTGCGAAGAAAATATTTGACGACCAGCACCGCAACGCCTTCACGGCCACCAGCGGCCACAAAACCGATCGCCGCCAGCAGCGCAATCGCAACAAGGCCAATCGCAATTCGTTTGATCATCGGAAAGAAAGCTCCAGTAAGTACCGCGGATCAGCGGTCGGACTTGGCAGTCGCCGCCGGATTGTCCCGCACGAGTTCGATCAGGCGTCGGGCAATCTCGTCCGGCTGATCCTGTTGCAGAAAATGGCCCGCGCCCCGGATCAGGTGGTGGGGCTGCCCGGCTGCACCAGGCACACGGCGCTGAAAGAAACGCTCCCCGCCTCGGGTGATCGGATCGCCGGTACTGAAGAGGGTCAGAAACGGCTTGTCCCAGGCTTCCAGCAGCGTCCAGGCGGACTCATTGGCTTCGTGCTCGGGGTCGGCAGGCGCACCCGGCACCAGCCGCGGCAATGCCCGGGCGCCGGCCTTGCAGGCATCGGTGGGAAAAGGCGCCTCGAAAGCGGCGCGCTCGGTTGCGCTCAGTTTGCGACGCGTGCCGAGGGCCACGATCGCGCCCACCGGGAACATCGGACTGTAGCGGGCAAAGGCGCGCCAGGCCCGAAAGGCTGCCGGCAAAGGCTGGCTGCCGGTCGGCAGGCCACCATTGGCGATTGCGATGCGGTCGAAGCGATCAGGATCATTGGCCACCATGCGAAGCCCGATCAGTGAACCCCAGTCCTGACAAAAAAGCGTGATGCCACGCAAGTCGATGCCGCGCATCCAGGCGGTCATCCAGTCGACCATGCGGCGATAGCTGTAATCGGCCATCTTCGCGGGTTTGTCGGATCGACCGAAGCCGACCAGATCAGGCACCACTACCCGCAGGCCGGCGGCCAGCAGCGGCGGCATCATCTCGCGGTAGAGATACGACCACGCAGGCTCGCCGTGCATCAGCAACACCACCGGCGCATCAGCCGGACCTTCGTCGAGATGAGCGATGCGCAGGCCGTCGACGACGCTGTAGTGCGGCGTCCAGGCGAAGTCGGGTACCTGGGCAAAGCAGGCCTCAGGGGTACGCAGCACACCGGCGCGCAGCGGCACATCGCGCGAGCCGGGGTCGATGCTCACGGACGACGTCCGACGTCGATTGAAATGCTGCCGGCAGGCAGGTCGAACCAGTCGCCATCGACGCCAATCACGATCGGACCGCCGAACAGGTCGGGGGCTCGTCCGAGGAAGGCCGGCTCGAGGGTCTTCATCGGCAAGGGCGGGACGATATGGTTGAGCAGCAGCATCCTGACACCCGACTTGCTGGCGATCTCGGCAGCCTGCTCCGGCGTGGTGTGGTAATTCAGAACGTCATGCATGATCTTGGCCAGATTGCCGCGATTGGCCTTGCGAAAGCCGTCTTCGATCACGCGAAGCAATGTGGGCGAGAGGGCTTCGTGGATCAGCAGATCGGCCCCTTTGGCTTCACGCTCGACGGCCGGACTCGGCGTGGTGTCGCCGCTGATCACGACAACGCGGTCCTTGTATCGGATGCGATAACCGACCGCCGGCTCAATCGGCGCGTGATTCACCCGAAAGGCGACGATCTCGAGATCGGGCGTCGCCATCAGCACCGCGCGCCCGGTATCGGCAGGCAGCTCGAACATCATCGGCGTAGCGCCGAAACCAGCCGGCGCCATGATCTGTTCGTTGTGGTGCGCGATACGATAGCCACGATCAGGCGTATAGGCCTGCTGGAATCCCTGCACCACCTGATCGAGCCCTTGCGGGCCATAGATCGGTACCGGCGTGCTGGCGCTGCCGGTGCCCCAACGCTGCAGCAGCAGTTCACCGAGACCGTCGATATGGTCGGAGTGATAGTGGGTCAGAAAGATCGCCTCGATCTGACCGTTGTTCAGGCGCATGCGCGTGATGTTTCGCGCCGCACCCGAGCCGGCATCGAAGACGAACATCTGCCGCCCCGCCACGACCACCGTGCAAGGGCCGCTGCGGCGATCATCCGGGAACGGCGAGCCGGCGCCGCACAGACCGACATGCAGGCCGTCGTTCATCAATGCAAGCGGATCGGCATTGGCAGTGACTTGCGTGACCATGCGCGACATGGCCCACAGGCTCAAGGCGCCCCGTTGCCACCACGCGAGCGCCGCAGCAATGACCAGCAGCGCAACCAGCGACAGGAAGTACTTGGAGAATCGGGACATAAGCGCCTCGGTTTCAGAATCAGCTGCGGATGATCAGGCCAAAGCGCCGAGGCTCAGGAACAGAGAGGCAGAGTGTTGCGAGGGGGTTGGGGAAAAGCATCGGCCGCACCTGCGTCGTGAACAAGCTCACGTCAGAACACCCGGGCGATCAGTTCCATACATTAGTGTATGCGACGGCAGCCGTCAAGCCGCTGTGCAAACGCCCCGCCGCAGGCAGCGGCAGGGCGTCAGTCGTCAGAGACGACTGGGCTCGAGACTCAGTTTGCGGCTTCCTTGGCCTTCTTCAGCATCCGCACCTTGATCTTGGTGCTGGCCGGCTTGGCGGCGAAGACCTGAGGTTCTTTGGTGAAGGGGTTGATGCCTTTACGGGAGGGCTTTGCCGGCACTGACACAACCGTTGCCTTGAACAGGCCAGGCCACACGAAATTGCGCGCGCCCTTCTTGTGAAGCGACGCGAAGATTGTGGCTTCGAGGTTGGCCACGACCGCCTTGACCGCCTTGAGTTCGACCGCAGCGTGCTCGGCCAGATGAGCGATCAGCGATTGCTTGCTGAGCGCCTTGGGGATCGGCTTCATGGCAGCGGGCTTGAGGTTCGGGGTTGCGGCCTTGGCGGCCGGTGCTTTCGCAGCAGCAACAGGCTTCTTGGCGGCGGGCTTTTTCGCGGCAGCGACTTTGGCTGCAGGCTTCTTGGCGGCTGCGGGTTTGGCAGCGGGCTTCTTGGTTGCGGTGGCCATTGATGGTTTCCTGTGGGTATTTATGGGACGAAAACGGCTTGTTTCGGGGCGCCGGCGAGCGCATCGCTGCGCGCGGTGTGTGATTTTAATCACGAAAACAAGTACGAGGGTGAGCTTTATCGCTTGAAAACGCGCTCAGAACGCCACCTTCGTGGCCATCGCCTCACCCATGCGAACACTTCGACCCGCATCCCAGCCCTGCGCAAACGCCATGTCGGCTGCCGGCCAGAGCATGATCACGGTTGAGCCGAGCAGGAAACGGCCCATTTCGTCGCCCTGCTTCAGATCGATCGGTGACTGCTCGTAATGCCAGCGTCTGATGGCGCCGGGCCGTGGTGGATTGATCGTTCCATGCCAGACCGTCGCCATGCTGCCGACGATGGTCGCGCCAACCAGCACCATTGCCAGCGGTCCGTGTGCGGTATCGAAGCAACACACCACGCGCTCGTTGCGGGCGAACAGACCCGGAATGGCACGAGCGGTCGCCGGGTTGACCGAATAGAGCGTGCCCGGCACATGGGTCATCGCGGTCAGACGGGCATCGCAGGGCATATGGATGCGATGGTAGTCGCGCGGGCTCAGATAGAGCGTGGCGAAGCGGCCACCCACGAATCGAGCAGCCTGCTGAGAGTCGCCCCCCAGCAATGCCTCCACCGTGTAGTGATGCCCCTTGGCCTGAAACAGTCGATCGTGGTCGATCGGGCCGCACTGGCTGATCGCACCGTCGACCGGGCAGACCCAGTCAGCCCGGGCAATCGGTCTGGCCCCGTCGCGCAAGGCACGCGTGAAAAAGGCGTTGAAGCTCGCGTAGTGGGCAGGATCGGGATCGACGGCCTCGGTCATGTCGACACCGTAGCGCCTAACGAACCAGCGGATCAGTGCATGCGTCAGTTGCCCGGCGCGCGCTGATGCGATCAGGCCGGCAAAAGCCGTCAGGAGATGCTTGGGCAGCAGATATTGCAGCCACACGGATAAGGGCGTCATAGCGCGCGATTGTGCCCTCTGGGCGGCGCAATCGACAATCGGCGGGCCGACGTTTGCTGCCATTGCCAAAAGGCCGCGTGATAACCTTAGGTCGTTGGTGCCTGATCGACGCATCGTCGTCGCTTGGGGTAAACGGGAAGCAGGGGGGTGTGTCTTTCACCGGGACTCATCCAACCTGCGCTGCCCCCGCAACGGTAAGCGGACGGAACATCACATCGTTCCAGTGCGTGCAAACCGGTCACTGGAGACTCGCGCTCCGGGAAGGCCGCACGCGCCGATCCGCCAGCCCGGATACCGGCCAACACAGGTGGCGATCTGCGCAAGCGATCGCCTGAGGCTCCATGCAGCGGGGAAGCTGCGGGGAGCGCTGTCCGGAGTCCTTCCATCATGCGTTTACGCCTGCCCGCGCGTCGCTTCGCGCTGAGTGTGAGCATCGTGCCGATGCTTCACGCCACGGCCGTCATGGCTCAAGCACAACCCGTCTCATCGCAAAACCCTTCAATTCCTGTGTCGCAGACCGACGCCAACCGGCTCGACCCGGTCACTGTGACCGCCACTCGCATTCCGTCGCGGGTCAGCGACACCATCGCCGAAACCACGGTCATTGATCGCACCGACATCGACCGTGCCACCGGACGCACGTTCGCCGAGCTGCTGTCCCGACAACCCGGCATCCAGTTCACCAACACCGGTGGACTCGGCCAGTTTTCATCGGTCTACATTCGCGGCATTCGGGCGCAAAGTACGCTGTTGCTGGTCGATGGCGTGCCAATGGGCGACGTCGATTTCAATCTGCCGTCGATGTCGAACATTCCGCTCGACGCGATTGATCGGGTCGAGATCGTGCGCGGACCACTGTCGTCGCTGTATGGCAGTCAGGCGATGGGCGGGGTCATTCAGGTCTTCACCCGCCAGGCACGCGAGGGTTTTTCTCCCAATGCCAGTGCCACCATCGGATCGAACCAGTACTACCAGCTCAGCGGGGGCGCGGCTTTCGGTCAGGGACCTTTCAATGGCGCGGTCCAGATCTCGCGGGTCAGTACGAATGCGTTTTCGGCGACAGCCCCCAACGAACCCTTCGGCTACTACAACCCCGATCGCGACCCGTTCATCCAGAACAGCGGCAACCTGCGACTCGGCTGGCAATTGAGCAGCGACTGGCGCATCGAGGGTTCGGCGATGCGCTCGCAGGCAACGCGCCATATTGACGACGGGCCTGATGTCGATTCGAAGCAGAAGCTCACCAACACGGTCCAGACGCTGGCGCTGAACGGCAAGCTCGCCGACAACTGGCGCACCCGGCTGAGCGTGGGCTGGTCGTCCGATACGCGCGAGGCGCTGGCCACCGCGAACCCCTATGAAATTCCTGGAAAGTTCAAAAGCGATCAGCGCCAGTACACCTGGGAGAACACCACACTGACGCCGCTTGGGACGGCGCTGGTACTGCTCGAGCGCACCACGCAGACCCTGACGCAGCCATTGCCGCTGTACGCCGTCACGCAGCGAAGCATCGACGGACTCGGCGTGGGACTCACCGGAGAAGCCGAGCGGCACGCCTGGCAGGGTGCGGTACGCCGGGATGTCAATTCGCAATTCGGCGGCCAGACCACCGGCAGTCTCGGCTACGGCTATGCCCTGACGCCCCAATGGCGACTCGGCGCGTCCTACGGCACCAGCTTTGTTGCACCCAGCTTTGCCGACCTTTACTACCCGGGCTACAGCAATCCGAACCTCACACCCGAGCAGGGCAGGAGCGCCGAGGTGAGCATGCGTTGGGCCAGCGGCGGACAAAGCCTGAGGACGGCCTGGGTCGATACCCGAATCCAGAATGCGATCGTGCTGGACGCCGACTTCCTGCCGGTCAATGTCGGCGCCGCAAAGATCGACGGCCTGGTCATGGCCTGGCAAGGCAACTGGCCGACGGTATTGGCCAGCGCATCCTATGAAAACCTGAACCCGCGCAATACGACCAGCGGTGACTCGTACTACGGCAACCAGCTGCCCGGTCGCGCGCGCCAGGCCTTGCGCGGCAGCATCGACTGGATGGTGAGTGTTTTCAGCATCGGCGGCACGGTGTCAGCCTGGTCGTCGCGCTACAGCGATCTGGCCAACACCTATGAAGTCGGCGGATTCACCACGATCGACCTGCGTGCCGATTACCCGATCGACAGGTCATGGACGGTCGGTGTCAGGCTCAACAACCTGACCGAGAAGTCCTATCAGACGGCGTATGGCTACAACCAGCCGGGGCGAGAAGGCTTTATGACCTTGCGCTGGCAGCCGCGCTGACCAGAGGCCCGTGACGTCAGAAGCCCGGGTCCGGGTCAGAATTCAATTCTGATCTGGACCTTGAAGCCGTCAACGCGGTCGCGGTAGGACATCGGCACGACCGAGAACCACCGCGATGACATCGACCCGGCCGCTGCGCCCAGAAGATTCCAGGCCATGTCCTTGACCGACGCTGTCGCCCCGGGACGGCCGATGTCATAGATTTCCTTGGCCAAGCCCGGCAACGCGCCGATCAGCGTCCCATAGAGAATCTGGTCGGTGGTGTCGGCGGACTTGCCGGCCAATGTCGCCCCGAACATACCCAGTTGCGCAGAAACGCCGAAGTGATTGGCCTTGTCCATGCCCACCCAGGCGTCCTGACGAACCTCGGCCATCGCGATCGAAAAAGGCCAGAGTGCGACAACGATAAACAGCGCCAGCGTGCGAAAAAACATGCCCTGCGCAGACCGGCCGTCAACCCGTGAATGTCTGCCCGATGAACGGAATTGACCGACCGTTCGTCGAAAACTTCTTGAAGCGACTTGAAAAACTCTGAGCTTTTTCATTGCGTTCCTCACGTGAACGCAACTTTAGCCTCGAAATTTCCAGTTGCCGTGACGAAAGTCGCAAACCGCTCAAATCCCTTAATCGACCGTTCGTCGGCCGGCAGGCGTCTCGCGGATCAAGTGTCTTGCGCTTGCGACCCCTTCGATAACTTAGGTTGAAAGCAACGCAGCCTAAGGCCAGGCAGGACCTCAGGCTGCGTTTGCACAGAAAAGTCGCTGCGCGCTGCAGCGACGCGCGCGACTTACTGAACCGTCACGCGCTTGGGCCCCGTGCCTGCCTTGCGCGGCAGCGTCAGCTCAAGCACACCATTTTCGAAGGTCGCACTGGCGCCAGCCTCGTCGACTTCGTCGGCCAGCACCACACTGCGTGCCAGTGCGCCGACATACCGTTCACTGCGCAGGACGCGTTCGCTGCCGACTGCAGCCTCACCGGGCCTGATGTCGGCACGAATCGTGACGCGCTTGGCGTCGATATCAATGTTGATGGCTTCTTTGGCAACGCCGGGCATATCGGCACGAAGCAGGTAGCCGCCTTCCTGCTCAATGACATCGATGCGCGGCGCCGCGGTTCGCGCAGGCGCTGTCGTTGCAGTCTCACGGGAAAGCGCAGCATCAGACAGGATGCTGCGAAACAGCGAAGGAAAAACGTCGGTCAAAGGATCGTAGAAAGAAACACGGGTCATGGCGATGCTCCTGAATGAGTGGGGCAGCAGATGTGCTGCCCGTCTCACCGAGTTAGGCGCCATGACCCTGAATTTCAAGCGCCCTGGGTGAACTTTGCTCGAATGCGGCGACGCCAGCCGGCGCGCGCAACACCATGCAGACACCGTTACAGCAGCGTGCAGGCCTCGTCAAAATCAAACCGGGGCAGCCGCGCCATGACCTTGGCAGGATCACCGTAGCCGATGTTGCAAAGGAAGTTCGATCTGACTCGTCCGTCCGGAAAAAATTCGGCATCGACCTTGGCATTGTCAAAACCCGACATCGCCCCGACATCAAGGCCCACCGCCCGTGCTGCCAGCATCAGATAGGCGCCCTGCAGCGAGCCATTGCGAAACGCAAAGCGCTCACGCATCGCCTCCTTGTCGTCGCCATCGAACATCGTCTTCATTGCGGGCGCATGCGCAAACAATCGCGGCATGTGCTCATGAAAATCGACGTCGTAGGCAACGATTGCCACCACCGGAGCCGACATGGTCTTGTCGACATTGCCGCCCGACAAGGCTGGCCTCAGCCGCTCACGGGCAGCCGGCGTACGCAAGAACACGAATCTTGCGGGCTGGGAGTTGGCCGACGTGGGCGCCATCTTCAACAAGTCAAACATCTGTTTGAGTTGATCGTCGCTCACCGGTTTGTCGAGCCAGCCGTTCTGGGTGCGGGCCTGGGTAAACAGAAGCTCAATCGCTTTTGAATCGATCATGTCGGCTCCTCAGGTCTGCGGCAGAAGGACTGACTGCAGGGCGGCGAGTTGCCAGCCCGACGGGCTTCGGCGCCAGACCTGCAGATAGCGGCTGACAAAGGCCTTCGGCGTGCCGCGAACGATCACGTCGATCTGCACGTCGCCATTGCACATCGCCACATCACCAGCGACACGCCACTCACGCTTGAGCGACTTGAGGACGCGGTAGTCGTACCAGCCGGTGCAGGCACGTTCGATATAGGTATTGCGGTCCTCGAGCGTGGCCGAGGTATGGACGTACTGCAGGTCGGGGGCCAGGAGGGCCTCGAGGGCGGCGCGGTCCTTGCCGATGGCGGCGGCACAGCGCCGGTCCTCGGCCGCGTCGAGTTCGGCCACGAGGGCCTGGTCATTGCTCATGGATCTGCTCTCCGTTATCAGTGGCCCTGCCGGGCCCTGTTGTTGATGATTCAGCGTTTGCCACCCTCGGCGCGACGCAGAGGCGCGTCGGTGAGATCGCACAGCGCCTCGAAGGTAAGCCCCGCGACCCATTCGATGACGCTGAGCCCTTCAGGCGTGACATCGATGACCGCGAGGTCGGTGTAGATGCGCCTGACGCAGCCAATGCCGGTCAGCGGGTAAGTGCACTGGCGCACGATCTTGGGCTCGCCGCTCTTGGTGACATGTTCCATCATCACGAAAGTGCTGCGGGCTCCGATCGCCAGATCCATCGCGCCACCGACCGCCGGAATCGCATCGGGCGCACCGGTATGCCAGTTGGCGAGATCGCCGCTTGCCGACACCTGGAAAGCACCAAGCACACAGATATCGAGATGGCCGCCGCGCATCATGGCAAACGAGTCGGCATGATGGAAATAGGCGCCGCCGGTCAGGAGGGTGACCGGCTGCTTGCCGGCATTGATCAGGTCCCAGTCTTCGGCACCGGCGGCGGGCGCCGGGCCCATGCCGAGGATGCCGTTCTCGCTGTGCAGAAAGATCTCGCGATCGGGCGGCAAATGATTGCCCACCAGCGTGGGCAGACCAATGCCGAGATTGACATAGGCGCCTTCGGGGATGTCGCGGGCCACCCGCGCAGCCATCGCATCGCGTGAGAGTCGCTGAACGCTCATCGGGTCGACTCCTGTGAGTGGGCGGGCAAGGCAGGCGCCGACGCGGCTCGTGAGACAACACGATGAACAAAGATGCCCGGTGTCACGATGTGCTCGGGATCGAGTGCGCCGAGCGGCACGATTTCATCGACCTGAGCCACGGTACAGGCAGCGGCCATCGCCATGATCGGATTGAAATTGCGCGCCGCCTTGCGATAGACCAGATTGCCCCAGCGATCACCGCGCTGCGCCTTGATCAGGGCGAAGTCGGCCTTGATCGGATACTCGAGTACATAGTCGCGGCCATTGATGTGGCGGGTTTCCTTGCCCTGCGCAAGCTGCGTGCCAAAGCCGGTCGGGGTGAAAAAGCCGCCGATGCCGGCACCGGCTGCGCGGATGCGCTCGGCCAGATTGCCCTGCGGCACCAGCTCGAGCTCAATCTGGCCGGCGCGATAGAGGCCGTCGAACACTTGGGAGTCGGCCTGGCGCGGAAACGAACAGATGATCCGGCGGACCCGACCCGCCTTCATCAGGGCAGCCAGACCGGTCTCGCCGTTGCCGGCATTGTTGTTGACGATGGTCAGGTCGCGTGCACCCTGCTCGATCAGGGCATCGATCAGATCGGCAGGTTGGCCCGCGCCGCCAAATCCGCCAATCAGAACGGTGGCGCCATCGGGTACGCCTGCCACGGCATCGGCGAGCGTGGAGACTGTCTTGTCGATCATCAGTGGATTCTCTATGTGCGATGCATTGGGCCAACCCGACCGGAGAGCCATTGCGCCCAATCGGAAAACCCTTCGCGTGCCGCCTTGTCGCGAGCAGCATGCCAATCGTAGTCGACCGCAACGAAAGACACCGAGATGGTGTCGCGCCCGATTTCAACCAGCGCATAGCGGGCGTGGTGACTGCCGTTCTCGTGGCGACGCCCAACCGGGCCCTGCGCATCGAAAAACGCCGGCAAGCCGACGCTGCCGTCGTTGACCGCCATCCGGCCATCGCTGAACTCGACCAGACGCGGCAGATGGCTGTGCCCGCCGATGCAGACCCGCGCAGTGACGTCGGCCAGGTCACGCTCGATATCGGCGGCCGGCCGCAGGCGGGCATCGCCATGCGGGGCTTCATCAAACAGGTAGTAATTGGCCGATTTCGGCGACCCATGAAAGAGCAGTGCATCGCCGCCGATCGGCAAGGCAGACGGCCAGGTGCGGATCCAGTCGAGCACCTCGGCGGAGAGCTCGCCAAGCGCAAACCGGTCGGCATCGACCGGCGGCTCGAGCATGGGGTCGATCAGGGCGGTATCGTGATTGCCACGCACATGCACCGCATCGATGCTGCGCAGCAGATCGGCAGTCTGACTCGGCCATAGCGGGCCGGAGAAAGCATCCCCGAGCTGCGCCATAAGGTCGTAACCACGCTTGCGGGCATCGGCCAGCACTGCTCTGAGCGCCGGCGCATTGCCATGGATATCGCTGACCGCTGCGATTCGGATCCTTGCCATCCCTGCCCCGGCGTCGCGATGAGGCCGGTCAGTCGAGTGTCGTCAGGACCTGACGCAGGCTGGCCGCGATGTCATCGATCTGGGCCGGCTCGATGATCAGCGGCGGCGACAGGGCGATGATGTCGCCGGTAATTCGGGTGAGCAGGTCCTGTTCGTGGAAGGCGCGGGTGAAGGCATCGAAGGCCCGGGTGCCCGGAGCGCCGGCACGCGGCGCCAGCTCAATGGCACCGATCAGACCGATGTTGCGGATATCGACCACATTCGGGCAATCACGCAGACCGTGCATGGCCTGCTCCCACTGCGGCGCAAGCTCGGCGGCACGGGTCAGCAGCCCCTCGTCACGATAGACATCGAGTGTGGCCAACGCGGCCGCACAGGCCAGCGGATGCGCCGAGTAGGTATAGCCGTGGAAGAGCTCGATGGTCTTTTCGGGGCCCTGCATGAAGGTCTCGTAGATGCCCTTTCGCGCGGCCACAGCACCCATCGGCACGGTGGCACTTGTCAGGCCCTTGGCCATGGTCATGAGGTCGGGAATCACGCCGAAATGCTGGGCAGCAAAGGGCGAACCGAGGCGACCGAATCCGGTGATGACTTCATCGAAGATCAGCAGGATGCCGTGCTTCGAGGTGATCTCGCGCAGCCTTTGCAGATAGCCGACCGGCGGGATCAGCACCCCGGTGGAGCCGGCCACCGGCTCGACGATGACCGCAGCCACGGTCGAGGGATCGTGCAACGCGAGGATCTTTTCGAGGTCATCGGCCAGATGCGCGCCCCATTGCGGCTGGCCCTTGGTGAAGGCGTTGTGCTCGAGGTTGTGGGTATGCGTCAGGTGGTCGACACCAGCAAGCATCGGGCCGAAGTGCTTGCGGTTGCCGGCAATGCCGCCGACCGAAATGCCGCCGAATCCAACGCCGTGATAGCCGCGCTCACGACCGATCAGGCGGGTGCGTTGCCCTTCGCCGCGCATGCGGTGATAAGCGAGTGCGATCTTGAGTGCCGAATCGACCGCCTCGGAGCCGGAGTTGCAGAAAAAGACCTGACCGAACTCGGGCGGCAGGATGCCGAGCAGTCGGCTGGACAACTCGAAGGCCAGCGGATGGCCCATCTGGAAGGTGGGCGCGAAATCGAGCTTGGCAGCCTGCTTCTGGATGGCCTCGACGATCGGCTTGCGGCAGTGGCCGGCGTTGACCGCCCACAGACCTGCTGTGCCATCGAGGATGCGCCGGCCTTCGGGGGTGTAGTAATACATGCCCTCGGCGCGTTCGAGCATGCGCGGCGCCGACTTGAATTGCCGGTTGGCGGTAAACGGCATCCAGAAGGCATCAAGGTCGCTGCCGACGGCGGCTTGCGGCGAGAGGTCCTGGTGACGGGACATATCGTTCATGAGGGCTCCAGCGAGTCACTGCGGGGTGTGTCGAGACCAAGGATCTCGGGTCTCAACCAATATAACAGCCCGAGCCCAGGGAGCGCGGTGACAACGGTCAGCAAAAAGAAGGTCGGCCAGCCGAAAGCCTCGACCAGAACCCCTGACGCCGGACCGACATAGACCCGGCCGACCGCAGACAGCGCAGACAGCAAAGCATATTGGGCTGCCGAAAAACGCCGATCAGTCAGGGCCATCAGAAAGGCCACGAAAGCGGCTGTGCCAAGCCCGCCGCAGAGATTTTCGACGCCAATCGCACCGGCCATCAGCCAGTCGTTCTTCGGGCTGACCGCGAGCAGCCAATAGCCGAAATTCGAGACTGCCTGCAGGATGCCGAAGATCATCAGGGCCCGATAAAGGCTGATCCTGCTCAGCAGCGCGCCGCCGGCCAGGGCGCCGACAATCGTGGCAATCAGCCCCAGGACCTTGTTGACTGCGCCCACCTCGGTCGCGGTAAAGCCCGCACCGCGAATCAGAAAGGCGGTGGACAGACTGCCGGCAAAGGCATCGCCGAGCTTGTAGAGCACGATCAGGCACAGGAGCGCCAGGGCGCGCCGGCGCATGAAAAAGGCATCCCAGGGTTTGGTAAACGACGGGAACCCCGCGAGGCGAGCCGCCCACAATGCGGCACCGAAGGCGCTCATCAGCGTGACGGTGTCGGCGGCAAGCTTCAGAAAACGGTCGGGCTTGGCCGGCAGCATCGCGCCCATCAGCCGGTCGAGCACAAACCAGGCAATGCCGCCGGCGACAAGCATCGCGACGAATCCGACCAGTTCACCGCGTGCATCACTGCGGATGCGCAGGTCATCGACCGCGGTGCGGGGCGCCAGCAGCGTGATGCCGGCCATCAGCACGAAGAGGACCGCCATCAGACGATAGGCGCCCGGCCAGCCAAGCCACTGGTCGGCAAGGATCAGCGCAAGGCCGCCTGATACCAGCATGGCCAGGCGATAGCCGAGCACCGACACCGCAGCACCAGCGCCGCGCTCGTGGGCATCGAGCAGATCGGTCCGGTAGGCGTCGAAGACCACATCCTGCGAGGCCGAGAGAAATGCAATCGTGACCGCCAGTGCACCCAGAGCGGCGATCGACGTCTTGGGATCAAAGTGCGCCATCGTCCAGCAGGCGGCGGCCAGCAAGAGTTGCGTGATCAGCAGCCAGGCCCGCCTGCGACCGAGCCAGGGCGGCTCGAAACGGTCGAGCAGCGGCGCCCAGACGAACTTGAAGGTATAGGGCAGCCCGGCCAGCGCAAAGATGCCGATGGTCTTGATGTCGATGCCCTCGACCGTCAGCCAGGCTTGCAGGGTGCCGGACGACAGGGCCAGCGGCAGGCCGCTCGCAAAGCCCAGGCCGAGCATCGCCGCGATGCGTGCCGAGACGAATACCTGCGCGATCGCTGGCAGACTCGAGGGGGTTTCGGGCAGAGGCGCAGACATGACAGGCAGCGAAAGACGATAAAGTAGCGAGCCTAGCAGGCATCAGACCCACTTCACCCGCCGGCACCCATGAGATCAATCTGTTTCGTCCTGGCGGCGCTCATTGCCGTGACCGCCCCCGCGACCGCGCAACAGCAGCCGTTCGACACACCCGCCGCCAAGTCGCCAACGCGATCGGCTGCGACTGAGACCGAAGGCATCCCGGTGCCTAAAAAGAGCCGCGTTGCATCGCTCGCGTCGTCCGAGAAGCTCGAGCGCGAGGCGACTGCGCAATACGCAAAGCTGCTCGACTCGGCGGCATCGCAAAAGGCGCTGGCACCCGCCGACTTCCCGCAGCTCCAGCGGCTGCAGGCGATCGCCAAACGCCTGATCCCCTACACCCAACGCTTCAGCAACCGTGCTGACGAGTGGCGCTGGGAGGTCAATCTGATCGGCTCAAAGCAGATCAATGCCTTTGTCATGCCGGGCGGAAAAATTGTTTTTTATACCGGGATCATCGACAGGCTCAAGCTCACCGATGACGAGATCGCGATGGTCATGGGCCATGAGATGGCCCATGCGCTGCTCGAGCACGGTCGCGAGCGCGCCGGTCAGCAGAAGGTAGCGCAGGCGGCAACCATCGGCGCATCGGTGCTGTCACAGGTCATGGGATATGGCGACCTCGGCGGCCTGCTCGCCTCGCAAACCTCGAAGTTCACCCTGCTGGGCTTCAGCCGGGGCGACGAGTCGGAGGCCGATCTGGTGGGCATGGACATCGCCGCGCGGGCAGGCTACGACCCGCGAGCCGGCATCTCGTTGTGGCAAAAGATGGCCGAGGCCTCCAAGGGCGAGCCGCCGCAGTTCCTGTCGACTCACCCGTCACATGCCACCCGAATCGACAATATGCGCGGCTCGCTGCCCAAGGTGATGCCGCTTTACGAGCGGGTGAAGGCGGCGAAAACGAACGATTCAACCGCCTCCGACTCGTCGCAGCCGAGTCAGTGAAAAGCCGGGACAAAGATCCGGGATGAACAGTCCAAAAGCATTGCCCGCCGCCTCAGGTCTGACAACGCTTTCGACTGTGCAGACGCCATCGGCGGTGATCGACACTGCGCGCATGCAGGCCAACATCGACCGCATGCAGTCGGCATGCAACCCGGAAAGCTGTCGCAGGCGCTGGCCTTGCGCCGCAAGGGCGCCGCGCTGCAGATCATTACCGACAGCCTTGCCAGCGCAAACGCGATCGTGGACTTCGGCAAGGCGCACAGTGAATCCTTCGAGGTCCTGATCGAGATCGACGTCGACGGCCACCGCTCGGGCGTTCAGCCCGAAGGCGAGGTGCTGCGCAGGTCGGTCGCGCCCTGCACGACGGCGGCATGCGGCTGCTGGGCGTGATGGCGCACGCCGGGTCGAGCTACGACTGCGACCACCCCGATGGCTTTAGCCGGATTACCGAACAGGAACGACGCGAAACCGTTCGCGCGGCCGACCGGCTGCGACAGGCTGGCCTGCCCTGTCCGGTGACACGAGGACTGAGCAATGGCGACAGAACCCAAGGTGCAGGGCCCGGCTTCTTACTTCCCTTCCATCGAGAAGACATATGGCAAGCCCGTCACGCAGTGGTTCGAAATCGTGAGGCAGGCCGGACCGCTCAAGCACATGGCGCTTGTGAGCCTCCTCAAGACGGAACACAAGATGGGTCACGGTCATGCCAACGCCATCGTCGGGTACGTCCTGGCCCAGAAGTAGCGGACACACTGCAGACGGCGGTGCCGACCGATTCCGCGACCTGCGCCAAGCCGCCTGAGCGAGCCCCTCGAACCGCCTGATTCAAATCTCGAAGTCGTAATCGACCGTCAGCGGTGCATGGTCGCTGAAGCGCGACGCGGTATGAATCGCCACCGTCCGTGCGGTTTGCGCGATGCCCGGCGTGGCGATCTGGTAGTCGAGCCGCCATCCGACATTGTTGGCCCAGGCCTGGCCTCTAGCGCTCCACCAGGTGTACTGCTCGGCTCGCTGATCGAGCTTGCGAAACACATCGACGAAGCCATGATCGTCAAAGATTCGTGTGAGCCAGGCCCGCTCCTCGGGCAAAAACCCCGAGTTCTTCTGGTTGGACTTCCAGTTCTTCAGATCGACTGCCTGATGGGCGATGTTCCAGTCGCCGCACAACACGATCTCGCGCCCGCTTGCCTTCAAGGCCTGCAGGTGGCCATCGAAGCGCTCGATGAAGCGGAACTTGGCTTGCTGGCGTTCGGGTGAGGCCGAGCCCGAGGGCACATACACCGAGATGACCGTGAGCTTGCCGAAGTCGGCCTCGACATAACGGCCTTCGGCATCGAATTCATCGCTGCCAAAGCCGCTGCGAACTGCCTGCGGCGATTTGCGCGAATAGAGTCCGACGCCGCTGTAGCCCTTCTTCTCAGCGAAATGGAAGTGACCGGCAGCGCCCGCGAGCGTGCTGAGCGATTCATCGAGATCGGCCTGCTGGGCCTTGAGTTCCTGCACGCACAGCACATCGGGCGCATGCGACTGCAGCCAGGGCTCAAGGCCCTTTTTATGCGCCGACCGGATGCCATTGAGGTTGAGGGAGACAATTCGCAGCATCTTGTATAGTCGCCAGCCATGAATGAACAAACCGAGTTTATCCGTTTCGCCCTCGACGCCGGGGTGCTGAAATTCGGCAGCTTCCGGACCAAAGCCGGTCGCGATTCGCCTTATTTTTTTAATGCCGGTCTCTTTGACGACGGCACGCGCCTGGGTCGTCTGGCAGGCTTTTATGCGCAGCGGCTGCTACAGGCCGAGCGCTCGGGCGAAGCCGCCTTCGACATGCTGTTCGGGCCGGCCTACAAGGGCATCACGCTGGCGAGCGCCACCGCGGTGGCCCTGGCACAAGCCGGTCGCAACCTGCCCTTTGCGTTCAATCGCAAGGAAGCCAAGGATCACGGCGAAGGCGGCACGGTGGTCGGCGCGCCGCTGCGCGGCAAGGTGGTGATCATCGACGATGTCATCTCGGCGGGCACCTCGGTGCGCGAGTCGGTCGAGCTGATCCGGGCACAGGGCGCCACGCCCTCGGCAGTCGTGATTGCACTCGATCGCCAGGAGCGCGGCGGCACGGCCGATGCCCCCGGCCCCACATCGGCAACCCAGGAAGTGGCTGCGCTTTACGGCATCCCGGTGCTGTCGATCGCCTCGCTCGACGACCTCTTCGGCTTTTTGCAGAACGACCCCCAGCTTGGCGAGCATCTGCCTGCCATCACCGAATACCGCCGCCGCTACGGCGTCAGCCGCTAAACCGGTCAGTTGCTGAGTTTGCGACGCAGCAGGTCGTTGACCTGCTGCGGGTTGGCCTTGCCGCGCGTGGCCTTCATCGCCTGACCGACCAGCGAATTGAAAGCCTTTTCTTTTCCGGCGCGAAACTCTTCGACCGACCTGGCGTTGGCCGCCAGCACCTCGTCGACGATCCGGTCGAGCTCGCCGGTATCGCTGATCTGCCTGAGCCCGCGGGCCTCGATGATCAGATCGGCCGCATCCGGCTCGTTGCGTCGCTCATCGAAGATCGCCTGAAACACCTCACGAGCCATCTTGCCCGACACCGTGCCATCGGCGATCCGCCGAATCAGCAAGGCGAGCTGGGCTGGTGAGACCGGACACTCCTCGATCGACAGCGACTCACGATTGAGCTGAGCGGCCAGATCGCCCATCACCCAGTTGGCGGCGGTCTTGGCCTGGCTTGCCGGATCGGAGAGCGCCGCTACCGTGTCCTCGAAAAAGCGCGCCATCGAGCGGGTCGCGGTGAGCGTGACCGCGTCGTAGGGCGACAGGCCGAGATCGCGGGTAAGGCGCTCGCGCAGGGCGCCGGGCAGCTCGGGCATCGAGGCCCGCACGCGGTCGATCAGTGCGGCATCGACCACCAGCGGCGGCAGGTCGGGATCGGGGAAATAGCGATAATCGTGCGCATCTTCCTTGCTGCGCATCGGGCGGGTCTCGTCGCGATCGGGGTCGTAGAGCCGGGTTTCCTGCACGACCCGCCCACCGTCTTCGATCAGCTCGATCTGGCGACGCACCTCGAATTCGATCGCCCGCTCCATGAAGCGAAATGAATTGAGGTTCTTGATTTCGCAGCGGGTGCCGAACTCGGCCTGACCCACCGGACGTACCGACACATTGGCATCGACCCGAAACGACCCCTCCTGCATGTTGCCGTCGCAGATGCCAAGCCAGGTCACCAGACCGTGCAGGGCCTTGGCATAGGCCACCGCCTCGGCTGACGAGCGCATCTCGGGCTCGGTGACGATCTCGAGCAGCGGCGTGCCGGCACGATTGAGGTCGATGCCCGACATGCCGGCGAGCGCCGCGCCGCCCAGCGTCTGCATCGCGTCTTCATGCAAGGACTTGCCGGCGTCTTCTTCGAGGTGGGCGCGCGTCAGGTTGATGGTTTTTTCGCGCGGACCCTCATCGCCCTGCCAGACGATCGGCAGCGAGCCGCCCTGCACGACCGGGATCTCGTACTGGCTGATCTGATAGCCCTTGGGTGAGTCGGGGTAGAAATAATTTTTTCTGGCAAAAACCGAGCGCGGTGCGATATGGGCGCCCACCGCCAGCCCGAGCCTGACCGCGCATTCGAGCGCCGCAGCATTCATGACCGGCAGCACACCCGGCAGCGCCAGATCAACCGGCGATGCCTGGGTGTTGGGCGGCGCACCGAACGCGGTGGACGCACCCGAAAAAATCTTCGAACGGGTCGCGAGCTGGACATGCGTCTCGAGCCCGATTACGACTTCCCAGCCTTTCATCCTTGCCTCGTCATTGCTTGGCGCATCCGCCGCCGGATGGCTCGAACATCACCGGCCAGGCCTGGTCGTAAATACCGCCGGTGCAGAATTTTTCGCAGCCTGCATGGGCCAGCGTCACCCGGGCGGGCGCCTGCCA
>CAMCXH010000019.1 GCA_945883285.1 Bordetella parapertussis
CACCCGAGTCGATCGCCTTCAATGCCCGCGCTAAAGGCAGTCGGGTCAGCTGACCCGACCCGGATCAGGCAGCCTGCCTGATCCGCCCGACCCGGCCGGCCACCGCCCGCACCTTGCCCGGCGCGGCCATCCAGATGCCGAAAATCGTCAACAGACTCACCCCGATCGAGATCCACCAGGCCATCGCGTAACTGCCGGTCGCGTCATGGACCATACCGGCCATCCAGGGTCCGATCGCCCCGCCACTGATCGCGGCAAACATCAGCGTGCCGAAGATGCTGCCGTAGTGCGGCCCTTCGAAGATCTCGGCCGCGACCGCACCGAGCACCGAGGTCACGCCGTAGCCGAGCGCACCCTGGGCAATCACCATCACCCACAACAGCACCGGACTCGGATTGGACTCGAGCGCGAGCAGGGCGAGATAAGTCAGCACGAAACCGATGCCCCCGATGCTCCAGACGATCTCGCGCCCAACGCGATCCGACAGCTGCCCGAGCGCGATCTGCCCCGGCACGCCGGCCAGACTCACTGCGCCCAGCGCGAGTGCGGCATCACGGGCAGTAAAGCCGGTCTCGATCAGGTATTTGGTCTGATGGACCTGTACCGCATACCACATGAAAAGCGCGCAGAAAAAGGCGAGCGCCAGCCACCAGAAACGCGCGGTGCGCATCGCGCGGGCCAGGGTCCATTCGATCGCGGTCCAGGCTGGATCGACAATGTTGCTCGGACGCGCGGCGCCTGCCGACCCACCCACTGTGCGCTCGTCGCCATCGGCAAGCAGCCCGAGATTCTCGGGACGCCGTCTCAGCAGGAACACCAGTGGCGTGAGCAGCAGCGCCGCAAAGATGCCCAGCGACAGACACGCTGCCCGCCAGCCCGACTGCTCGATCACACGCTGCAACATCGGCAAAAGCACGATCGACCCCACACCAACGCCGGCAAAGGCGATGCTCAGCGCCAGGCCGCGTCGGCGCACAAACCATGCCGACAGAAACAGCGCCTGACACGAATAGCCCAGGCATACGCTGCCTGCCGCCACCAGCACTCCAAGGGTCGCGTAGAAATGCCAGGGCTCGCGGGCCAGCGTGGCCAGCAGCAGGCCGGCTGCGGTCGCGACGACGCCGATCAGCGAGACGATCATCGGGCCGCGTGAATCCATCATCCGGCCGAGCACCGGGCTCAGAAAGGCCGACACCATGAAGCCGAAGGAGAAGGCGCCAGCGGTGATCGCGCGATCCCAGCCGAACTCCTGGAGGATCGGCGGAAACAGCAATGAAAACGCGGTCCGGGCATTGACCCCCACGCCCATGGTCACGAACACCACAGCGACCACGATCCAACCATAAAAAAAGGGCAGACGCCGCGCGAATTGGGCAAGCAAGAGGGTCTCCTGATGGCGGGTCGACACTTTCGGACGAGTCCTTGAGCTTATCCGATTTGTGTTCGAGCCCAGGCTTGCCTAAGCTTGCCGGCTTTCGTAGGAGTCTGCTCATGCCGATCGAACATCTTGATGTCCTGGTGGTGGGTGCCGGGATTTCCGGCATCAGCGCGGGATACCACCTGCAAAAGCTGTGCCCCGACAAGTCCTGGGCGATCCTCGAGGCTCGCGCCGACATCGGCGGCACCTGGGACCTCTTTCGCTATCCCGGCATCCGCTCCGACTCCGACATGTATACCTTCGGATTCGGCTTCAAACCCTGGACCGCCGCCCGTGCGATCAGTGATGCCGAAACCATCCGCACCTATCTGCACGAGACGGTGCGCGAGTTCGGTATCGACCGGCATATCCGCTTCGGCCACCGTATCCGCCGCGCGAGCTGGTCCTCGTACGACGGCACCTGGACGGTCGACATTGATCGCGAGGGCGCCGAGCCCCTGCAGCTGAACTGCAAGTTTCTGTTCATGTGCACCGGCTACTACAACTACGAACACGGCTACACGCCCCACTTCCCGGGCGTCGAGAAGTTCAGGGGCCGCATCGTGCATCCCCAGCAGTGGACCGACGACATCGACTGGGCCGGCAAGCGCGTGGTCGTGATCGGCAGCGGCGCCACCGCGGTGACTCTGGTGCCCTCGATGGCAACAGACGCCGCGCATGTGACCATGCTGCAGCGATCGCCGACTTATGTGGTGTCACGCCCCGCCGAAGATGCGCTCGCCAACCGGCTCGCCAGTTTTCTGCCCCGCAAGCTGGTCCATTCGCTGGTCCGCCTGAAAAACGTCGCCTTCGGTGCCTGGTTCTTCAGCATCTGCCGCAGGCAGCCCGAAAAGGCGAAGGCCGGTCTGCTCTCGCTGGTGCGCAAGCAGCTGCCGCCCGACTTCGATGTGGACAGGCACTTCACCCCGAAATACAACCCGTGGGAGCAGCGCCTGTGCCTGGTGCCCAACGGCGACCTCTTCAAGGCGATCCGTTCAGGCAAGGCCTCGGTGGTCACCGACCATATCGATGTCTTCAACGAGACCGGCATCCTGCTCAAATCGGGCCAGCAACTCGATGCCGACCTGGTGGTCACCGCCACCGGCCTCGACCTGAAGTTCATTGCAGGCCTCGAGGTGATCGTCGACGACAGGCCGGTCGATGTGACCCGTTCGCTGCCCTACAAGGGCATCATGCTCAGCAACGTGCCCAATCTCGCAACCGTCTTCGGCTACACCAACGCGTCCTGGACGCTGCGCGCCGATCTGGTCTGCGAATATGTCTGCCGCATGATCAATCACCTCGACGAGGTCAAGGCGAATTGGGTCACGCCGCGGGTTCGCGATACCGACATCACGCCAACACCCTGGGTCGATTTTTCATCGGGCTATTTCCAGCGCGGCTTGAGCAAGTTTCCCCATCAGGGCTCCAAAGCGCCCTGGAAGACCGAGCAGAACTACCCGCGCGAAATCATGACGCTGCGCTTTGGCGGCGTGGCCGACACCAATCTCGAATTCGGTCGCTCCGAGACTGCGGCGCGCGGCCGAAAGGAAGCGCTTGCGACCACCGCCTGAAGAGGATGCTCAGCCACGCTGCGGCGCGAGTGTGGTGCTCCATAGCGATGCGCCATTGATCTCGCGCAGATGAACCGTCATCGCGGCGGTCTTGCCGTCGATCTCGACCTCACCGAAATACTGGCCGCCGGCCATCGGTGATTCATTGACGATGCCCGCCTTGGGCGCCTTGACGAATTTCACCTCCGGGCCAAAGGTCCGGTCGAGTTCGTTAGGACCGAAACTGCCCGAGTGCAGCGGCCCGCCGACGAATTCCCAGAAGGGATCGAAGTCCTGGAAGCTGGCGCGATTCGGATGGTAGTGATGCGCGGCGGTATAGTGCACATCCGCCGTCAGCCACACGGTATTGCGGATGTGCCGGCGCTTGATGAACGACAGCAGCCCGGCAATCTCGAGCTCACGACCCCGAGGCGCGCCGCCGTCGCCATTGGCCACCGCTTCCCAGCGGGCCCGGCCCTGCGCATCCTTGCCGTCGCCGACCTGCAGGCCGATCGGCATGTCGCTTGCGATCACCTTCCAGACCGCGCGGCTGCTGCTCAGGCCCTCGCGCAGCCAGGCGAGCTGGGCTTCGCCCAGAAACGTCGATTCGGCATCGATAGTGGCCTGCAGGTTGGCGGTATTCGGGCCGCGGTAGCTGCGCATGTCGATCACGAACACCTCGAGCAGCGGGCCATACGACAGCTTGCGATAGACCCGCGCTTCGTCGTCCTGGGCATGCCAGCGCATCGGCGCGTTCTCCAGAAACGCCCGCGTCGCCCGCTCGGTCAGCAGCGCAACGCTCTTTTCGCTGTAGCGTTTGTCGCCCGCGAGGTCCTTCGAGGGCGACCAGTTGTTGGTGACCTCATGGTCGTCCCATTGCCAGATCTGCATCACCTCGCTGTTGAAGCGGCGCACATTCGCATCGAGCTGGTTGTAGCGATAGTTGCCGCGGAACTCCTTGAGGGTCTCGGCCACCTTGCTCTTTTCTTCGGTGAGCACATCGTTGCGCCACAGGCTGCCGTCGGGCAGCGTCACCTCGGCCTGCATCGGGCCGTCGGCATAGATCGTGTCGCCGGAATGAATGAAGAAGTCCGGATCACGCTTGCGCATGGCCTCATAGATGCGCATGCCGCCGAAAGCGGTGTTGATACCCCAGCCCTGACCGGCGGTGTCGCCCGACCACAGGAAGCGGATATCAGCCGCGCGCTGGGGTGCGGTGCGAAAGTGCCCGGCCATCGGCTCGGAGAGCGTGCCGGCGACGATGTCTTCGAACTGCACGCGATAGAAGATGTCCTGGCCTGCCGGCAAGCCGGTGAGATCAACCCGCGCACTGAAGTCGCTCAGCTCGGTGGCATAGGGGCCACGCAGGCGCTTGGCGTCGGCAAAGCTCGCAGTGCTCGCCCAGTCGATCCACATCCGGGCCGGCCGATCGGTGCGTGCCCAGACCATGCCGCGATCGCTTTGCACATCGCCGCTTTGAACGCCCGACGGAAAGCCGGGCCTTGCCCGATCAAGCGTCACGACCGCGGGGGCCTGGGCGTGAGCGAGGATCGAAGACAGGCCGCCGCCCAGCGCAGCAGACGCGACGATCAGTTGGCGACGGGGACGCGCGATTCGGGACATGGCAGCACTCGGTGGATGGCAAGGCCCGCAGTATCACCGAGTCAGATTTCACCGCCTGGACCATCGGCCATTTCGGGCATCAGCCGTGTGGTTCGCCGCCGGCGATTTCGACCGGTATGCTTGGCATCAGTTATTCCAATACACATTCTGAACCGAGACACCCCATGAAAATGCCCCTTGAAGACGTCGTCGTCCTTGACCTGTCGCATGCCCTTGCCGGCCCGCACTGCTCGACCATGCTGGCCGATTACGGCGCAACCGTCTTCAAGCTCGAGTCGCCCGACGGCGGCGACATCTCGCGCGCCTGGGGCGCAGCGGCCGGCGGCGGCGGTGCCGAGTCGGCCTATTTCGTCTCGCTTCATCGCAACAAGCGCGGACTGTCGATCAACCTCAAGAGCCCGGAAGGCAAGGAGCTCTTCCTGAAGGTGATCGAGAAGGCCGACGTCATGATCGAAAATTTCCGCCCGGGTGCGCTCGAAAAGCTCGGCCTCGGCTATGCGGCGGTCAGCGCGCGCAATCCCGGGATCATCTATGCCTCGATTTCGGGTTTCGGCCAGGACGGCCCCTATCGCGAGCGGGCCGCGATGGATCTGATCCTGCAGGCCGAAAGCGGCATGATCAGCATCACCGGCGAAGAAGGCGGCAGCGGCGTGCGCTGCGGCACCTCGATCGCCGACATGACCGCCGGCATGTATGCCGCCTTCGGGATCATGCTGGCGCTGCGGGTCAAGGACAAGACCGGCCAGGGCCAGCGCATCGACATGTCGATGATGGAAGGCCAGCTCGGGCTGCTCAACACCATGATCGCCTCCTATGGCGTCGAGCGCGAAATGCCGGCACCGATGGGCACCGCCTACAAGGCGCTGCTGCCCTATCAGACCCTGCGCACAAAAACCGGCGATCTCGCGATCGCGGTCGGCAGCGAAAAACTCTGGAAGGAGTTCTGCCCGGCCATCGGTCGGCCCGATCTGCTCACCGACGAGCGCTTTGTCGGCAACCGGCTGCGCGTGACCAACCGCACCGCGCTCATCGACATCGTCCAGACCGCGCTGCTGACCAAAACCTATGAGGAATGGGAGCAGATCTTCCTGAAAGCCGGCATCCCGGTGGGCGCGGTCAACAACATCGGCCAGGTGGTCGACCATCCGCAGGTGGCCGCGCGCGAGTCGCTGATCACCATGGACCACCCGCGCTCAGGCAAGGTCCTGATGGCCAATGTGCCGGTACGCCTTAGCAAAACCCCGGGCTCGGTGCGCACACCGGCACCGGCGCTTGGCGAACACACCGGCGAGATCCTGCAGGAACTGCTCGGATTGTCGCAGGCCGAGGTGGCCCGACTGGCGGCTGCCGGTATCGTCGTGACGGCTTAGGTCAAAGGCCGCAAGACCTGGGTCATCCCGGGACATCCGCTTTTCAAAATGGCGTTATGATCCATGAACAACTCCTCTTACTTGGTAAGAGGAGTTTATGAGTGGAGGAAGCCATGACAGCTGTCACCGTCTCTGACAAAGGCCAGGTCGTCATCCCGGCCGGGATTCGCAAGCAGCTTGGCATTACGCCGGGCTCGCGCCTGGACTTCCGGATAGAAGGCCAGAGCATCCGGGCCGAGATTGTCCGAACGGTTGTGCCGACAAAGCTCGAAGATGGCTACGGCATGCTGGTTTGCAGACACAAGGGTGTTCGCAAGCTTGCCGATTTCGATATTGCCAAGGCCATGCGAAAGGCGCGAGATGATCGCGGTTGATACCAACATTCTTGCGCGCTTTTACGTCGACGATCCAGATGATGCCGAGTCGTCCAGACAGAGGCCACTGGCCCGGCAAGTGATGGCAGAACCCTCCGTCTTCGTGGCACTCACGGTAGTGCTGGAACTCGAATGGGTCCTTAGGGCCTTTTACGAATTCACCGCGCACGATTTTGGCAGGGTTCTGACGCATCTTTTCGGCTTGCCCAACGTGAGCGTCGAAGACTGGCCAAGGGTGGCGCAGGCCCTGGACGCTCACTTGCTAGGGATCGATTTCGCCGATGCGCTGCACCTGGCCTCAGGCGCGCATTGCTCAATGCTGATGAGCTTTGATCGGCGCAGATTTGCAGGAAAGGCCCGACGGCTTGGCCTCAAGCCCGATGTGGTGGTTCCTCTCAGCGCCGCGGCCGCAGCGCGATCGCGGCCGCCGCAGTAATCAGCACCAGCCCGGCGATATCGCTCGCGGTGGGCCGCTCGCCGAGCAGCAGCATCGCGCCGCTCACGCCCACCACCGGCACCAGCAGCGTCCCCAGTGCAGCAATCCCGCCCGGCAATCTGGCCACCACGTCGAACCACACCAGATAGCCGAGCGCCATCGCAAACAGCACGTGAAAGCCAAGCGCGATCCAGAACCAGTGTTCGGACCAGGCAGGGGCCACGGTTGGTGATCCGCCGCCCGAGCCCAATGAGATCGCCCAGCCGGCCAGCGTGACCACAGCCCCGATCGCAAGCTGCCACGCGGTCGCAGCCAAAGGCGCCACGGTCAAGGGAAAGCGCTTGAGAAACACCGTGCCGCCGGCCCAGCTCAGGCTCGCGACCAGCGCGAAGACAATGCCGCCAAGCGATGCCCCGGCCGACTGCAGCGGCATCGCGAGCAACCCCAGGCCGAGGACCGCGAGCGCCACCGACACCCAGCGGCGCGCATCCGGCCGCTCGCCCACAAGCGCCCAGGCCAGCAGCACCACCCAGACCGGCATCGAGTAGGTCACGATGGTCGCCCGCGCGGTCGAGCCCGACAGCTGCGCAAACGCGGTGCAGACATTGAAGCCGACGATCGAGAGCAAGGCCGACACGACCAGACGCCAACGCATGCCGGCGGGCACCTGCAGCGACTGCCCGCGCAGGCGCGACAGTGCAAAGAGCAGCAGTGCGCCGGCGCCCAGGCCCACCGTGCGCACCTGCCAGGGCGACCACCAGGCGAGCAGCACCCGGACCGATGGCCAGTTGAGCCCCCAGAGCACCGCCAGCAGCGGCACTGCCAGCACACTCACGCCAAGAGTCGACCCTGCGCCTGTTTCGCCGGCACTTACTGCAGGGGGTTTCGATCGGCTTGGCATCGGGTGCGCGTTGGCCGCCAAAGCGACGAGTCTAACCGGCAAGCCGGTGACCTGCCGGATGCAGCGGATCGATCGGCATCCCTGCGGTATCCTCTCGTCAAACAACGGAGGAGCTCATGGCAGCCATCAACGCAGTCACCGATCTGTCGACGGTCGGCAAGGTCTCGGTCATCACACTCAACTCGCCCCCGGTCAATGCCCTGTCCGCCGATGTGCGCGACGGCCTGGCCGGTGCGTTCAAGCAGGCGGGTGCCGATCCTGCCACCAACGCGATCGTGCTGATCTGTGACGGGCGCACCTTCATCGCCGGCGCCGATATCTCCGAATTCGGCAAGCCGCCGCGCGGCGCCAGCCTCTTCGAGGTTCAGACCGCGATCGAAAACTCGCCCAAGCCGGTGATCGGCGCGATTCATGGCACCGCGCTTGGTGGTGGCCTCGAAGTCGCGCTGTGCTGCCACTATCGCGTGGCCGTCCCCTCGGCCAAGTGCGGCCTGCCCGAAGTGCATCTCGGTCTGCTGCCGGGTGCCGGCGGCACACAGCGGCTGCCGCGCATTGTCGGCGTCGAAAAAGCGCTCGAAATGGTCACCAGCGGCCAGCATGTCCCGGGCAAGCAGTGCCTGGCCATGGGCCTGGTCGATGAGCTGGCCGAAGAAGGCAAGCTGCGCGAAGCGGCCATCGCCTTCGCCGAAAAAGTGGTTGCCGAAAAGCGCCCCCTGCGCAAGGTGCGCGATTCGAACGAGAAGGTCGAGGCCGCCCGCGGCAACACCGAGCTCTTCGCAGCCTTTCGCAAGGCCAATGCCCGCAAGTTCCGTGGCTTCATGGCACCCGAAAGCAACATCAAGTGCATCGAGGCGGCGGTCAACCTGCCCTTCGATGAGGGCATGAAGGAAGAGCGGCGCCTCTTTACCGAACTGGTCACCGGCACGCAGTCGGCCGCGCAGCGCTACTCCTTCTTTGCCGAGCGCGAAGTCTGGAAAATTCCGGATGTGCCGGCCGACACCCCGCAGATCGAGGTCAAGACGGTTGGCATCATCGGCGCAGGCACCATGGGCGGCGGCATCGCCATGAACTTCGTGAACGTCGGCTTTCCGGTGATCATTGTCGAGACCACCCAGGAAGCGCTCGACCGCGGCATGAAAGTGGTGCGCGCCAATTACGAGCGCAGCGCCAAGAACGGCCGCTTCACGATGGAACAGGTCGAGCAGCGCATGGCGCTGATCACGCCGACCACGCGTCTTGAAGACATCGCCAACGTCGATCTGGTGATCGAAGCGGTGTTCGAGCGCATGGAAGTGAAAAAGGACATTTTCACGAAGCTCGATGCCTTCATGAAGCAGGGCGCCATCCTGGGCACCAACACCTCGGCACTCGACATCAACGAGATCGCCTCGGTGACCAAGCGCCCGCAGGACGTGATCGGCCTGCACTTTTTCTCGCCGGCCAATGTGATGCGCCTGCTCGAAGTGGTCCGCGCCGAGCACAGCACCAAGGCAGTGATTGCCACCTCGATGGCGATCGCCAAGAAGATCGGCAAGATTGCTGCACTCGTTGGCGTGTGTCCGGGGTTCGTGGGCAACCGCATCCTGGCCGCGCGCCGCCGGGCTGCCGAGCAGTTGATGATGCAGGGCACGATGCCCTGGGACATCGACCGCGTGCTCTACGACTTCGGCTTTCCGATGGGCGTCTATGCGATGTCCGACCTGGCCGGCCTGGACCTTGGTTGGGTCAAGGCCGAGTCGAAGGGCCTGACCCTGCGCGATCGGCTGTGCGAACTCGATCGCCGCGGCCAGAAGACCGGCAAGGGCTATTACGACTACGACGAGAACCGCAATCCCACGCCGTCGCCGGTCACCGAAGGCATCATCAAGGAGTTCATCGCCAAATCGGGCAACACGCCGCGCGTGGCACCCGATGAGGAGATCCTTGAGCGCTGCCTGCTGCCGATGATCAACGAGGGCGCCAAGATTCTTGCCGAGGGCAAGGCGATTCGCGCTTCTGATATCGACATCATCTATCAGGCCGGCTACGGCTTTCCGGTCTACCGCGGCGGCCCGATGTTCTATGCCGACCAGATGGGCCTGGCCAAAGTGGTCGAGCGCATGAAGCACTATGCCGCGCAGGGTGCCGACTTCGTGCCGGCACCGCTGCTGGCCGAGCTGGCGGCCGGCGGCAAGCGCTTCCAGGACTGGCGCGCCTGATTACCCGGCGACCTGAAGCATGCTGTTTCTGGTCGTCAGCCATCCTCGTCCCGAACGCCCCTCGACGGTTGCCTCACACCGCCAGGCGTTCTGGGACTGGATCGCACCCAAGCTCGCCTCGGGCGAGGCGCTGTCGGCCTATCCCCGGGTCGGACGCGGCGTCGCAGTCACTTTCGATCTGGCCTCCAACGAGGCCCTGCATGCCACACTCACCGAATGGTCGGAGATGATCCCGGCCACTTTCGACATCTTTCCCCTGATCGATACCGATGCGGCCAGACGCGCGCTGGCGCAGGCCGCAAGCGGCGGTCTCAACAGCCCTCCTGCAGCACGAAAGGATTCGCCATGATGCGGCTTCGTCAGATTGCGCTGGTGGCCTCCCGGCTCGCACCGGTGGTCGACGACATCACCCATGTTCTCGGCATCGAGGTCTGTTTCAATGATCCGGCTGTGGCCAAGTACGGCCTCGAGAATGCGGTGATGCCGATCGGCGACACCTTCCTCGAGGTGGTGGTGCCGGTGCAGGAGGGCACCACTGCCGGTCGCCTGCTTGAGAAGCGCGGTGGCGACGGCGGCTATATGGTGATCCTGCAGGTCGACGACATCGTGGCCGCACGGGCCCGCCCTGCCAGCCTCGGCGTGCGGGTGGTGGCGCAATACGACCGCGACGACGGCGTCTACATGACGCATCTGCATCCGCGCGATGTGGGCGGCGCGATCCTGTCGATCGATGCCATGACCCCGCACGAGCGCTGGGAGTGGGGCGGCCCGCGCTGGCGCGACCATGTGGTGACCACCGACGCGGTGGCGATCACCGGTGTCGATGTGCAGGCCGATGCGCCGGTCACGATGGCAGCGCGCTGGGCCGAGGTGCTGGGCCGACCGGCATCGCCCGACGGCGACAGCATCGCCATGCCGCTCGATCACGACAGCCTGATCCGCTTTATCGCGACACGCGATGGCCGTGGCGATGGCGTCGGCGCCTTCGAGGTGGCGGTGCGCGATATCGAGGCGGTCAGGCGGCGGGCGCAGGCACGCGGCTGCATCGATGCGCAGGGCCACCTGGTGCTGTGCGGCACCCGCGTGCAGCTCAGGCAGGCCTGACTCACGCAAGCAAGTCATCCAGGAGACACCACCATGAAGCATCCCCATCTTCTCGACCGTCTGATCGGCCCCGACTGGCCCGATCTGTCCACCGCCGACAAGGTCCGTGCCTTCGAGGCCGTGCCCTTTGCCGATCGGATTGCCGCCACCAGCACCTATGAGGCGCTGCGAATCGGCGCCCTGCACAACCTGGCAGCACCCGCCATCCAGCTGCTGCCCACTGCCGACCCTGACGAAACCCCGATCACGGTCACGCACGGGCAATGCTTTGCCCGCATCACCCAGACCGCCAATGCGCTGCACTCGCTCGGCGTCGGCCCGGGCGATGTCACCAGTTTTCTCCTGCCGCTTTTGCCGCAGTCCTTCTTCACCCTCTTCGGCGCCGAGGCCGCCGGCATCGCCAATCCGGTCAATCCGCTGCTCGAGCCCTATCAGCTGGTCGAGATCCTGCACGCGGCGCGCACCAAGGTGCTGGTCACCATCGGGCCGATGCCGGGCACCGACATCTGGCAGAAAGTCCAGCAGATCAAAGGCCAGCTGCCCGACCTGCGAGCGATCGTGGTGGTCGGTGGGGCAGGCCTTGCCGCACCGGCATCACCCGGCCATCCGCAGATCCTCGATTTCGACACCCTGGTCGAGGCGCAGCCGGCCGACCGGCTGGTCAGCGGACGCACGATTGCCGCCAGCGACGTCGCTGCCTACTTTCACACCGGCGGCACCACCGGCACACCGAAGCTCGTTCAGCACACGCATGGCAATCAGGTCTACCAGGCCTGGGTGATCGGGCTGATGCTGCGCCCGGGCCAGGGCGAGAACATGCTCTTCGGACTGCCGCTCTTTCATGTCGGCGGCGCGCTCACGCAAGGCCTGTCGGTGCTGGCCAGCGGCGGTTGCGTGGTGGTGATGTCGCCGGCCGGCTGGCGCAACCCGTCGGCCACCCGCAATGCCTGGAAGCTGGTCGAGCGCTATCGGCCGGCCACCTTCGGCGGTGTGCCGACGGTCATCGTGGCCGCGCTGTCGATGCCGGTGGGTGAGGCCGACATCTCGAGCGTGAAGCAGGTCTCGGCCGGCGGCTCGGCCATCCCGGTGGCGGTCGCCCGCACCTATGTCGAAGAGCGCAAGCTGCCGGTGCTCGAGGTCTATGGCATGACCGAGACCGCCAGCGTGCACACCATCGCCTACCTCGACCGGCCGCTGCGTCTGGGTTCGGCCGGCCATCCGGTGCCCTACAGCCGGATCCGCATCGTCAGGATCGACGCGAACGGGCAGGCCAGCGGCGACTGCGCACCCAACGAGATCGGCGTGATCGCCATGGCCGGGCCGGGCGTGTTCTCGGGCTACCTCAGTGCCGGGCACAACCAGGGCGCCTTCGTCGAGCCGGGCTGGGTCAACTCAGGCGACCTCGGTCGCCTCGACGACGAGGGCTATCTCTGGATCACCGGTCGGGCCAAGGATCTGGTGATCCGGGGCGGTCACAACATCGACCCCCAGCCGATCGAGGAGATCCTCTTCGGCCATCCGGCGGTGGCACTCGCCGCCATGGTCGGTCGACCCGACGCCTATGCCGGCGAGCTGCCGGTGGCTTATGTGCAGCTCAAGCCCGGCGCGAGCGCCGAGCCAGCCGACCTGATCGACTATGTGCGCGAGCGCACGCCCGAGCGGGCGGCGGTGCCGGTGGCAATGCACGTGATCAATCCGATGCCGCTGACCGGCGTGGGCAAGATCTTCAAGCCGGCGCTGCGCTGGGATGCCGCCCAACGGGTAGCACTTGGCCTGCTCGCCGATCTGCCGCTAGACGGAGGGCGGTCAAGCGTCGAAGCGGGCGCTCACCCACTGCACGGCAGTCTGCTGACGATCACCATCGAGTCGGTGCCCGAATCTGCACGCGAAGCGCTGGCCCGACAGGTGCAGGAGCGGCTCGGGCCGCTCACCATGAAACACGAGATCGTCTGGCGCTGACGAACACCGCCGCGCGCCCTCCTCAACTCGCCTGAATCGAGATCCGCCGTGGCTGGGCGTGCGCTGCCTTCGGAATGCGCAGGGTCAGCACCCCGTTGTTGAACTCGGCGGCGATCTTCTCGGCATCGAGCTCCCTGCTCAAGGTGAAGGTGCGTCGATAAAGCGTGCGGTTCATCTCGGCATAGGTCACCGCGATGTCGGTGGGCACCGGCATGGTCAGTTCGCCTTCGATGTCGAGCTGATCGCCCTCGACCTTCAGGCTGAGCTTGTCGCGCGGCACACCGGGCATGTCGGCGTAGAGCGTGATGCCTGAGGCATCCTCGATCACATCGACCGGCGGCGTCATCGCCGGCAGGTCGCGGGTTGCGACCGCACCTTCCGATGTCGCGCTGCCACGAGTGGCCGATGCCGCGGCCGATCCGTTGGCCGGTGCTTTGGTCGATGCGCTGGCCGGTGCCTGGTCATTGCCGGTTCTGGTCATGTTGTTCATGTCGGGGCTCCGTTGCGGTTCACTGGATGGCGATCTTGCGGGGCATCGACGCTTCGCTGCGCTTGATGCTCACATGCAGCACACCGTCGCGATACTCGGCGCTGGTGGCGCCTGGGTCGATGTCTTCCGGCAGGCTCACCACCCGACGGAAGCGCCCGGCAAAACGCTCGTTGATATGCACCGTGGTCTTGTCGTCAGCGGCCGGGGCAATCGCCTTGCGTTCACCCGAAATCGTCAGCACGCCGCGTTCGAGCTGCAGATCGATCGAGGCAGGATCCATCCCGGGTTCGAAGGCATAGACCTCGACCGAGGCCGGCGTACTGCCGACGTTCAGCGCGGGATAGCCGCCGCGCCCCATGCCGCGGATGGCGGGTGAATAGTCGAGTGACGACATCAGCTCGCGCTGTGCGCGATCCATGCCGGCCAACAGGTCCTGCGGAATAAAACTGCGAAGCATGATGATTCTCCTGTAGTGCCATGGCACGGCATGCAGGCTGCATGCCGGTATCCTCCGACCCCAGATCAGGTGCGGCACAGCCTGCATTCGGCCGGGCCACCGCTTGAAGCTCGCAACGATTGCCCGCATCCTGAGCCACAAGGAGCAGCCCCATGCTGGAATTCAAGGACTACTACAAGGTGCTCGGTGTGGCTCGCGATGCGACCGCCGACCAGATCAAGAAGGCGTATCGAAAACTTGCACGCCAGTATCACCCCGACGTCAGCAGCCAGGCTGACGCGGCAGATCGAATGAGTCAGATCAACGAGGCCTACGCGGCTTTGTCCGACGTCGAGCGGCGCGCCGCCTATGACGCGCTTGGCCAGGGTCGCCAGCAGGGCGAACGCTTTTCGCCCTCGCCCGACTGGGAAGAAGGTTTCGAGTTCAGCGGAGCCGGTGTCGCCGGCACCGAGGCCGATCAGTTCAGCGACTTCTTCTCGCAGCTTTTCGGACGCTCGAGCGGTGGCGGCCGCGGGCCCCAGCCTCGTGGCGGCGGCAACGGCGCCGGCTTTGCGATGCGCGGCGAGGACCACCACGCCCGCATCGTGCTCGACCTGAAGGACGCCCTGAGCGGCGCGACCCGACAGGTCACGCTGCGCAGTCCGCGCCGCGATGCGCAGGGCCGGGCAACACTGCTTGAGCGCAAGCTCGATGTGACCATCCCGATGGGCATCAGGGCCGGGCAGCGAATCCGCCTGGCGGGCCAGGGCGGCGCAGGCGGCGGCAATGCGCCGGCCGGTGATCTGCTGCTCGAGGTGCAGTTTCGCCCGCATCCGCGCTTCGAGATCGACGGCGCCGACCTGATCGCCGACCTGCCGGTGGCACCCTGGGAGGCTGCGCTCGGCGGCATCGTGCCGGTCGAATTGCCCGACGGCTCACGCCTGAAGGTGCGGGTGCCCGAAGGCGCGCAAGGCGGCCAGCGTCTGACCGTCAGGGGCAAGGGGCTGCCCGGGCCGAATCGGGGCGATCTCGAGCTGATCGTGCAGGTGGTTCTGCCGGATGCCCGCGATCCGAAAATCCGCGCGCTCTACGAGACTATGGCTCGCGAGCTGCCCGACTTCGACGCCCGCAGCGCCGCCGCGCCGGGCTGACCGCAGGCCGACTGCCTGATCCTCATGAGCGCCGGTATGCTTGTCCACTGTCATGACAGGTCATGACCGCTGCCTGCCGATTGATCTGCCCAACCCCACCCTTTCCAATCTTCCAAGAGCGCCCCAATGCACGCTGCCCGCTACTCCTCCTTTGGCCCCGCCCATGAAGTCGTCGAACTGGTCGAGGTCCCCGAACCTGCCGCGCCTGGCGCCGGCGAAGTACTGCTCGAAATCGAGCGCTCCTCGATCAATCCGGCCGATCTGCTGAGCTTCGAGGGCCGCTACGGCGCGGTGCCGCCCAAGCTGCCGGTCTGGGCCGGCGGCGAGGCGGTCGCCCGCGTACTGCAGACCGGCGAGGGGGTGAGCCATCTGAAGGTGGGCGATCGGGTGCTCGCGCTGCTGGCCGCGCGCGGCAACTGGCGCCCGCGCACGATTGCCCCCGCGGCGCGCCTCTTTGCGCTGCCCGACACCAATCTGGATCAGCTCGCCATGCTGGGCGTGAATCCGCCAACCGCCTGGCTGATGCTGCATGAGTTCGTGACGCTTTCCCCAGGCGACTGGGTGATCCAGAACGCCGGGAATTCGGCGGTCGGCCAGTCGGTGATCCAGTTCTCGAAGAAGCTGGGGTGGCGAACCATCAGCGTGGTGCGGCAGGTGAACCAGATCGAGCCGCTGCGAAAGCTGGGTGCCGATATCGTGCTGGTCGACGGCCCCGATCTCGCGCAGCGAGTGCTTGAGGCCACCGACGGCATCCGGCCCCGCCTGGGCATCGACGCGGTGGCCGGCGAGAGCACCCGGCGGCTTGCGCAGTCTTTGGCCGACGGCAGCCCGGTGGTCAACTACGGACTGCTGTCGGGCCAGCCCTGCGCGGTCGATGCATCGGATGTGGTGTTCCGGGGCATCGTGCTGCGCGGCTTCTGGCTGGCGAGCTGGTTTGCGACCGCGCCGCTGGCCGCCCAGCACGCGCTTTATCAGCAGCTCGGCAAGATGATCAGCGAAGGCTCGTTCAGGATCGAGGTCGAGGCGGTCTATCCGCTGGCGAAGATCCGCGAAGCGCTGGCCCATGCCGCCAGACCGTCGCGCGGCGGCAAGGTGCTGGTCGCACCCAGCGCCTGAGTGCAGCAACGAGCAGGCCATCGGCAGGGCTGCTCGCCAAGCCGCTCGGTGTCCGGTTCAGCGGGCCACCGATTTACCCAGCACGGTGTCGACATAGCGCTCAAGGCTCTGGCGCACATGATCGCGCCGGGCCCGGGCGCCGGGCAGCCGCAGGCCCAGTCCGCCGTCCAGAATCAGACAGGCCAGGCCATGGACCTGTGCCCAATGCTGGCTGACCAGCGCGTCGTCGGCGCGGCCATGCACCAGCACCACCATGCGCTCGAGCTCGGCATAGGCCTGTTCGCTGGCCGCCTGAGCCCGCTCAAAGCGCGACAGGTCGACCACCTCGGGTCGGCACATGATGCGAAAGCGCCCGGGATAGCCGAGCGCAAAGCCGACATAGGAGCGGCAGGACTCCAGCAGCGCACCGCGCACTCCGAGCGCGCCCGCCTGATCGTTGGCATGCGCAAGCCGTTTGGCCAGACGCTCGAAGCCCTCGGTGACCAGCTCGGCCAGAATCGATTCGCGATCCTTGAAATGGTGATAGGGCGCCTGATGCGAGACGCCGGCGCGGCGTG
The DNA here is from genome assembly GCA_945883285.1 of Bordetella parapertussis. GTDB lineage: Bacteria > Pseudomonadota > Gammaproteobacteria > Burkholderiales > Burkholderiaceae_E > UBA4615. Next base: position 16,686 of record CAMCXH010000019.1, read on the forward strand.
CCACCTCGCGCAGGCTGAGCGCTGCCAGCCCCTCGGATTCGAGCAATTCGGCGCTGGCATCGAGGATTCGGCGGCGCAGATCGGCGTCTTGAGTCATGAATGGCAGCAGGTAGACAGTGTCAGGGCAGCGCTTTCGCGACAGTTCGTCCGACCTGACAGTGTCAAGGCAATCGGGCGCACGCGACGATTTTGCATCGCAGAACGGCCTTGCCACCGACCGGCGGTCGGTGCAAGATCACGACCGGTGGCTAGACACTGTCTAGCCTATCATTTCCTCTGTCACTTCCCCACGCCCCGATCGCCGACGCGCCCGGGGCCCTGCGACCTGAGCTGCCATGCACCCTGATCACGCCAGCCCCCAACTGAATGTCGTCGTCGGCGCCGGCGGCGGACTCGGCGGTGCTCTGGTGCAAGCCCTGCTCGAGCGCAACCCAGAGGGCCTGGTGCTTGCGCTGTCGCGATCAGGCGCAGCAGCCGGGGCGTCTGGGGCCGGGCCCCGCCTGCATCAGTCGAGCATCGACCTCACCGACGAGTCGAGCATCGCCGCTGCCGCTGCCCATGCCCGCGCGCTGCGCGACACGCTCGCGCCGGGGGGCCTGCGCCGCGTGATCGTGGCGACCGGCCTGCTCCACCATGCCGACGGCCTGCGCCCTGAAAAATCGATGGCCGCCCTCAACCCCGACTCGCTTGGCCGGCTCTTTGCGGTCAATGCCATCGGCCCGGCGCTGGTGGCCAGACACTTCATGCCCCTGATGCCGCGCGACGCACCAGCCGCCTTTGCAGCGCTCTCGGCACGGGTCGGCAGCATCTCCGACAACCGGCTGGGCGGCTGGTATGGCTATCGCGCGTCCAAGGCCGCGCTCAACATGCTGATTCGCAACCTCGCCATCGAATGGTCGCGCACCGCAAAGCAATCGGTGTGCGTCGGGCTGCATCCCGGGACGGTAGACACCGGCCTGTCACGGCCCTTCCAGGGCAATGTTGCGGACGGCCGGCTGTTCACGCCGGCCTATTCCGCAAACTGCCTGATCGACGTGCTTGATCAGCTGGCGCCGGCCGATTCGGGCAGGGTGTTTGCCTGGGACGGCAGCGAGGTGCCGGCCTGAGCACTGCCCTGGCCGACATCATCGAACCATCGATAGATCGCCGGCAGCACCACCAGCGTGAGCAGGGTCGAACTCACCAGGCCGCCGATCACCACGATCGCCAGCGGCCGCTGCACTTCCGAACCCGGCCCGGTGGCAAACAGGAAGGGAATCAGGGCCAGCCCGGCCACGGTGGCGGTCATCATCACCGGCCGAAAGCGCTGTGTCGCCCCACGCATGACCGCCTCGATGACCGGGACGCCCTGAAAACGCAGGTCGCGGATGCAACTGGCCAGCACCACCCCGTTGAGCACCGCGATGCCCCACAGCGCAATGAAGCCCACCGACGCCGGCACCGACAGGTATTCGCCCGACATGAACATCGCGATCAGGCCGCCCATTGATGCGAAGGGCAACACCAGGATGATCAGCGAGGCCATCTTCAGCGAGCGGAAGAGCAAGAAGAGCAGAAAGAAGATCGAGGCCACCGTGATCGGCACGATCACCGCAAGGTGGCCGAGCGCACGCTCCATATTCTGGAACTGTCCGCCCCATTCGAGGGTATAGCCCTCGGGCAGCGTCACATCGCGGGCAATCGACTGCTGCAGTTCGGTCACGAATCCGCCGAGGTCGCGGCCGGCAACGTTGATGCCGACCACCACCCGGCGCTTGGCCATCTCGCGGCTGATCTGCGCCGGCCCCTCAAGCACCTCGATGCGGGCGAGCCGCGACAGCGGCACCAGCGCGCCGTTGCGGGCGGTCAGCACCAGATTGCGGATCGCCGCGATATCGCCCCGATAGACCTCGGGCAGCCTGACCACTGCCGAGAACCGTCGCTCCCCTTCGTAGATCTCGGTGGCGACCTTGCCGCCGATCGCCATCTCGATCACTTCGTGGACGTCGCTGACATTGACGCCGGCACGCGCGATCGCCTGGCGATCAATGGAGATCTGCAGGTACTGCTGTCCGTCGATCCGCTCGACCCGGATGTCCTGCGACCCCCGGATGCCGGCCGCCACCTTCGCGATCCGGTCGGCGGTGGCCTTCAGCTGCCCAAGATCGTCACCGAAGATCTTCACCGCGATATCGGCTCGAACCCCGGTGACCATCTCATCGACCCGGTCCGAAATCGGCTGCGCCATCACGACCTGCACGCCAGGCAGCACCGCGAGTTTGGTGCGGATCGCTTCGGTGATGGTGTCCTGCGTCCAGCCTGGCGGCCACTGATCCCGCGGCTTGAGCGAGACGATCGGCGTCGATTCGTTCTGAGCCTGGGGGTCGGCCGGCGACTCCCCGCGGCCGACGCCCGAGACCGCCGACTTCACACCGGGCACCTCCATCACCAGTCGCATGGCTTGCATCTCCATGCGGATCGACTCTTCGAGCGAGATGTTCGGCACACGGTTGATGCCCGGCACCACCGACCCTTCCTTCATCTCGGGGATGAAAGCGGTGCCCAGAAAGGGCACGAGCGCCAGTGCCGCAGCAAGCGCGGCCACCGACGCGGTCACTGTCATCGCGGGCCGCTCTACCGCCCTGTTCAGCAAGTACAGATAGGGCTTCTTGAGCTTTCGGATCAACCAGGTGTCATGGTCCTCCTCTTCCCCGGTTTTCGACGGCTTGACCCGCAGCAGGTAGTACGACAAGACCGGTGTCAGCGTCAGCGACAGCAGCAGCGAAAAGAACAGCGCGATCGCAATCGTGAAGGCAAGCGGCGCAAACATCTTGCCCTCCATGCCCTTGAGGGTCATGAGTGGCAGAAACACCAGAATGATCACGCCCACGCCGAAGATCACCGGTGTCGCGACCTCGCCCACCGCATCGGCGATCACCCGCAGACGGGAGACATTCGATCGGCCCTGGCGCGCCAGATGCGCGAAGGCGTTTTCGACCACCACGACAGAGCCGTCGACCATCAGACCGATCGCAATCGCCAGTCCGCCAAGCGACATCAGATTGGCCGAGATGCCAAGCCGGTTCATCGCAAGAAAGGTCAGCAGCGGCGTCAGGACGAGCGTCGCCACCACCACCAGCGACGACCGAAGGTCGCCCAGAAACAGCATCAGCACCACCATCACCAGCACGACGCCTTCGATCAGGACTTTCACCACCGTGCCAAGCGCCGCGTCGACCAGCTCCGAGCGGTCGTAGTAAGGCACGATCTGCAGGCCATCAGGCAGCGCGCCGCTCGCATTGACCTCGGCAACCCGCTTCTTGATGCGCGCCACCACCTCCTTGGCATTGCCAGCTCGCATCATCATGACAACGCCGCCGACGGTCTCGGTCACGCCGTTCTTGATGACCGCCCCCACCCTGACCGCGGTGCCTTGGGTCACGTTGGCCACATCACGGATGTAGACCGGTGTCCCCTGGAACTCCTTGAGCACGACCATGCCGATATCGTCGATGCTGTTGATCAGGCCGATGCCGCGGATCAGGTACTGCTCGGCGTCACGCCGCAACACGCCGCCGCCCGAATTGGCATTGTTTGTGGCCAGGGCCTCATACACCTGCTGAATCGACAGGTCGTAATAGCGAAGACGGTCGGGCAGGACCTCCACCTGATACTGCTTCTCATAGCCGCCCTGCGAGTTGATCTCGGCCACTCCCGGGATGGAACGCAGCAGCGGCCGCACCACCCAGTCCTGCGCGGTTCGGCGCGCGGTCTGTTCGGCCACCGTGAGCGCACGGTCGCCATCGTCAGGCCGCTCGAGCGTGTACTGATAGACCTCCCCCAATCCGGTCGACACCGGGCCGAGCACCGGTGTGACGCCTGCCGGCAACCTGGAGGCAATCTCGATCAGCCGCTCCATGACCATCTGGCGGGCAAAAAACACGTCGGTCTGATCGGTGAACACCAGCGTGATCAGCGACAGGCCGGCACGGTTGAGCGAGCGCAGCTCGACCAGCCCCGGCAGGCCGGTCATGGCGATCTCGATCGGCACGGTGGCAAAGCGCTCGACTTCCTCGGGCGAGCGCCCGGGTGCTTCGGTCGCGATCTGCACCTGGACGTTGGTCACATCCGGAAAGGCGTCAAGCGACAGCTTGCGCGCAGCATTCAGACCGAACGCCAGCAGAATCAGCGACAGCACCACCACGATCAGGCGCTGCGCCAGCGCCCCATTGACCAGCGAGCCGATCATGCGCCCTCCAGCTCTGCGCGCTTGCGCTCGTTGTTGAGATGAAAGGCGCCCTCGACAACCACCGGGTCACCTTCGCTCACACCCGACTCGACCACCCGAAACCGGCCAGTTTCGTCGGCCAGGATGACACGGATCATCCTGAAGCGGCCATCGGGCAGACGCACGAAGACGTGGTCGTTGTTGTTCTCCCGAACCACCGCCTCGGCCGGCACCACCAGCCGCTCGATAGCGACCGGCTCGATGACGACGTTGGCGAGCATGCCCGGTCGCAGCTGGCGCTGCAGATTGTCGACCTCGCTGCGCACCGTCACCGTGCGGGTCTCGGCATTGACGGTGTTGGCGATCCAGCTGACCCTGCCCAGCAGCGGCTGTGCCGAGCCGGTCACCTCGATCCGGACCAGCTGATTGAGTTGCACCCGGTTGATCTGCGACTCGGGAACCTTGGCCACCACCCAGACTCGCGACAGATCGGCCACGATGAAGAGTTCGTCGGCCGGCTGAACCACCTGCCCCCGGTTGACCTTGCGTTCGACGATGACGCCACTCATGGTGCTGACCACCGACGAGCTCGAGGTGATCACGCCGGTGCGGACGGTCTGATCGATCGCCACCGGCGACATGCCCATGACACGCAATTGGTCGGCAGCCGCGCGCTGCTCGACAGCCGCCACCGTCAGTTCGTTCTCGCGGCGCTGCAGTTCAGCACTGCCGATCACATCCGCCGAGAGCAGCAGCCGCGCCCGCTCAACCGCCTTGTAGGCAAGATCGCGTTGCGCGCTGGCTTTCACATAGGCCAGCTGCGCGGCGCCCAGTTCGGCGCTATTGAGCTGGGCGAGTACCTCGCCGGTTTGGACCTGCTGACCCGGCAGACCGCTGAGCTGCGTCACCCGCCCGGTGACACTTGCGCCGATTCGCGACACGGTCTGTTCGTTGAAATCGATGAGACCGACCACCGACAAGGGCTCGGCGATCTTGCGACGCTCGATCGGCATCACCTTCAGCTCGCCGGCCAGCGACGGTGCCGCGGCGACGATGGTCTTGTCGGGTACGGTACGGGCGGTCTCACGGGCGGTGGCATCGACGGGCGCCGGCGCCGGGTCCTTGCCGCAGGCAGCCAGGGCTGCCAGCACGACCATCAGGCCGCACAGCGGGAGAAATCGCGATCGATACCGGTCAGCGGCAGAAGTGGCATGGTTCATGGTTGTTCGCTCGTCAGGCTCAGGCGTTCGAGTTCGACCAGCGCGGCGCGCAGGTCGTGTCGGGTGGTATTCAGCTCGTTGCGAACCATGCGGTAGGTCCGCTGAGCGTCGAGGTAATCGAGGATGCCGCGCTCGCCATAGCGATAGGACGCCTCGGCCACCTTCAGGGCCGACTCCGCCTCGCGCAGGATTCCTGATTCATAGGCATTCACTTGCGACAGCGCGATCTGGTAGAGCTGCCAGGCAACATCGAGCGACTGATTGAGAGACTGCTCGAGATTGGCAAGTGCGAAACGGCTGCGATCGATCTCGGCCAGCGCTTCACCGATCTGACCTTCGCGCCGGTCGAAGATCGGTACCGTCACCACCAGGCCCAGTCGTGCGTCGAGCGTCTGCGGCACCCGCTCGACGCCCGCACGAATCCCAAAGGCCGGCCGGGCCCGCTCACGCTCGAGCGCCACCTTCGCCTCGGCGCTGCGCAGTTCGGCCCTGGCGACTCGAAGATCGGGATGGCGCTCGAGCATCTCGCGACGCATATCCTCGAGCGAACGCGGCTGGGCACTGCGATCTTCGATACTGCCGACAAGCTCGAAGTCGGCCGGCAGGGCGGCACCGACCAGGCGCCGCAACTCGGTACGAGCCCGGTCGATGTTCAGCGTCGCGACCTGGGCAGCGCGCTGGGCGTTGAGCCGCTCGGTCTCGGCGCGGATCAGTTCGAAGCGCGCCGCCTCCCCGGTACTGACCCGCACCCCCACGCGAGCACGAATCTGCTCTGCGGTCAGGCGGTCGTCCTGGGCAAGGCGGGCGGCAGCCTGCAGCCTGAGCACATCCAGATACCGAAGCTTGATGCCGGCAATCAGGTCGCGCTCGGACGAACCGGCTGCCGCCTGACTCAGGTCGATTCCCGCCAGCGCGACCTCACGGCGGGACTGACGCAGCGACGTCCGTTCGATCGGCTGAAGAATGCCGACATTGCCGCTGGCGCCAGTGGCGACCTCCGGTGCAGACCCGGCCTGACGCCCCGCCATGAATTCGAGATCGGGGTTCGGGAACGCCTGGGCAGTCTGCAGTGCCGCCTGTGCGCCGATGACGCGGGCACGCATCGACGCCAGGGCGGGATTGGACTGCCGTGCAAGGCCGATCAGATCGGTCAGGGTATAGCCAGACGGGTCGGCCGCACAGACGGCAAGGGGTGCTGCAAGCGCAGCAACCAGAACCAGAGCTTGCCACCCTTTCGAGCGGATTCCGCAAGGTTTCATCATGTTGACCAAAAGGGATGTCGAGGTTTCCCTCAAATCCTGCTGGTGACAGGTGCCGTGCGGGCTTGGGCCCTGACGGCTGTCATGTCAGCAGGAACGGCGTTTCATCATCCGCTGGGCGCGGCAGCAGCGCGGCCCGCCCCGCGCTCAGCTAAGCGGCGGGCGGCCTGAAGGGCCCTGGAAGCATTGGGCTTTCGCGAGGCTTCACCGCAGAAACAAGTCGTGCAGCGATGGCTTGACATCGCATGGGTCGCAGGCTGAGGTGCAAAGGCTCCGACTCGCAAGCATCGCCGGAATTTGCCTCGATCACCACAGTGTCACCCATCTGAATGACACGGCCGGGTTGATCGCCTCGAGCATCGCCACCGCTGTCGGCCTGGGCACGGACTTCGGCCGCGCTGATCTGAACGCTGGCGGCGGGAAAATCGGTATCACCCAGACCCCACAGCCCCATTGCGAAGAGGACGGCCGCGAGCAGCACCGGCAGCACAGCGCATGAGAACCATGAATAAAAGGCAAACCCGCGACGACCGAACAGACTCACGACGGCACCAACCTGACCAACTGACAACCCCGCGATACTAATACGACACACATTATCGCAGGAAGTGCCCCTTGTCGGTCAGGGGGCGCCGAGCACCACCACGATCGCGCCTTCGTCGATGCGCTCGCCCTGGGCAACGCGAATTTCGGTGACCGTACCGCCGGCAGGCGCCTCGACCGGGATTTCCATCTTCATCGACTCGATGATGATCAGCACATCACCCGGCGCCACCTTCTGGCCCACTGCCACGTCGATCTTCCAGATGCTGCCTGCCACTTCGGAACGTACGGATGCCATCTGAGCCTCACCAAAAGGAGCAACAAAGCGCGACGGGGGCAGTCGCCAGCAGACCAATGTCGGCCCCGCCGCGACGCACTGTCAAGGCGACGGCTCGTTTTTCGCCCGCACGCTCAGCCCAGAAAGCCGAGATCGACCGGATAGTCGGTGGAGCCGAAATTTTTCAGATTCGGCAGGACCGCCGGCAACTCGGCATCGGTCACACCGAACCATCGGGCCAGCGTCGCGGCATATTGATCGACCGAGGTGCTCGGCAGCAGCCGGCCCTGCCCGACATGCCACTGATCTTCGGCCGCCGTGGTGTCGGTCACACTGACCGGCGGCGCCTTGCCATAGAAGGCGGCACCCCTGACCGCGCCGCCCATCAACAGATGGTGCGAGCCCCAGCCATGATCCGAGCCATCGCCATTGGAGCTCAGCGTGCGGCCGAAATCGGAGGCGGTGAAGGTGGTGACCTGATTGGCGACACCGAGCTCGACGGTTGCCTGATAAAACGCCGTCATCGCGTCGTCGACCTTCTTGAGCAGCGGCCCGTGCCGGGTGTCGAGATAGTCGTGCAGATCGAAGCCGCCCAGCGACACCATGAACACCTGGCGCCGGGCTCCGAGCGCGCCGCGTGCGCCGATCAGCCGGGCCACCATCTTGAGCTGGTCGGCCAGGCTGTTGCCGGACGCGAATGCGGTGTTCAGCGAGACCCCCGACAGACCCGCTGACACCTTCGCCTGCGCAGCCATGCCACGCCGCATGACCGCGTTGTATTCGTTCTCGAGCACATGCGGGCGGCTCTGCTGCAGCATTGCCACAAAGGCCTCGCGCATCTCGGGCTGATAAAAGAAGTTGTCGCTGGCCGACTTGACCGCGATTGCACCGGCGGTCGCGCTGCACTGGTATTGCAGGGCGGCATCGCCGGTGAGAAAGACCTGGTTGCCGGCGACCGAAATGCAGCTGAAAAGCCCGTCGCCATTGTTGGTCAGCGCCATGTCGCCGATCTTGCCGCCCCAGCCGGTGGTCGCTCCCTCGGGCGATGACGACTGCCAGACCGACTGCTGGTCGTTATGCGAAAAGAGCTTGGGTGGCAGCGGATACTTCACCCGATTCGTGCTGTTGTACTGCTCTCGCGTCAGCGGCACCACCAGCGGACCGACATTGAGCTGCACCGCCGCCTTGCCGGCATTGAACAATCCGGCCAGCCCGGTCATGTTGGGGTTGAGGGCATATTTGCGGCCATCAGGCAGAGCGACGCCAGGGCGCAGTTCGGTGGCGGCCAGCGATGCCTGCGAGAGCACCAGGCCTGAGTTGCCCGAGCCGGTGCCGGCCGCGCGAATCGCGTTGTACTTCGCATAGCTCGGGTCGTCGAAGGTGACCACGGTGTTCGCATAGTCGTTGCCACCGAGCAGAAACACGCAGACCAGCGCCTTGTAGTCGGAAGCCGAAAACGCCGCGGCCTCGCCGATCGCCGCGAGGTTGAGCAGCCAGGGGGCGGCCAGTCCGGTGAGCGCACTCGTGCCGGTCTGGCGCAGAAAGTCGCGGCGCGACAAATGATTGGGTGTCGTCATGCCGGCTCCTATTTCTGCACCAGATACTCGGAGCAGCACATCACAAACATGATCGCCTTGGCGACATAGCTGCGTTTGCTGTTGTCGGTGCTGGTCGTGGTGGTCTTGTCGCTGCCAAGCGCTGCGACGATCATCGACACCGTGGCGCTCGACAGTTGCCCTGCACACAGCAGCAGATTGAGTCGGGCGACCAGCGCATCCGGGTTGCCGACCAGCGCCAGTTCGGCGCTGTAGTCGGGCACGATGTCATAGCCATCGGTCGCGGTGGCCGCATCGGGCGAGGTGATCAGCTCCGGGGCACGCACCCAGATGCCCGAGCGCACGATGTTCTGCAAGAAGTTGACCCAGGAGGCGGTGGTGCTTTCATTGACCAGCTGAAACTCGGGCACGGTTGATCTGGAAGCAGCCATCGCCGTGCCGGGCGGAATGTAGCCGGGCCGAAAGAAGTTGAACACCGAGGGCGACTGAAGCGGGCTTTGCGCCAGCGCATCGACCGCCGAAAAATCGAATCTTCCGAGCTTCCAGGTGCCCCTGAGCGAATTCGCCTTGAAGGTCCGCGCCCACTGCGCAACCCGCACCATCGGCTCGCGCAGTTTGCCGAAGGTGGTCGAGCTCAGGCCGGCGGTGCTGTTGGCCTCGTCATCGAGCAGCACCGCTCTGAACACTGCCCCCAGATCACCGCGCACGCCCTTGCCGTTGTTGTTGAAGGCCGCGGCCACCCGGGCCACATAAGCCGGACTCGGGTCACTGCAGACCAGTCGCTGGATCATCTGGCGCCCGAAAAACGGGCCGACATTCGGGTGATTGAACAAGGCATCGAGCGCAATCCTGAGCGCGGCCTTGCCCTCGGTGCCGGCGGGCACGGTCGCGCCCAGAAATCGCGCCTCGAGCATTGAATGTCGACTGGCATTGAGCACCATCGGCCGCCTCGTGTAGCCCACCTGCTTGAGCCGGTAGGTCGGGGCAACCGCGGAGTTGGTCATCCCATCCGACTCGTCGGCCTGGTAGCCGGTGAAGACTCGTGCCAGGTTCGAGACGTCGGACTGCGAATAGGTCTCGATCTGCGCGCCGTCCGCGCCGAGCTTCGGCGTACCGTCAAGATTGAGCTGAACCAGCCCGATGGTGAAAAGCTGCATCACCTCGCGGGCAAAATTCTCATCAGGCAGGCGTCCGGTGGCTGCGTCTTCCTTCTGATTGCCCAGCGTGTTCAGAAACTCGCCCATCGCCACACTGAGGGTGACCTGCTCGAGCACGCTGCGAAAGTTGCCGAAGGCATTGTCGGTCAGCAAGTCCCAGTAGTTGGCCACCGCAAACTGGGCCCACTGCAGAGTCGAGACGCCCGAGATCGACACGACGAAAAACTCGGACAAGGCGAGCGCACAACGCCGGCGTACGCCATCAGGCTGCGACAGGAGCTGCTGCCAGGCCATGAAATTGGCCTGGTAGTCCATCTGGTAGAACTGATTGGCGTCGATCACCGCGTAGCCGCGCTCGGCCAGCCAGTCCCAGCCTTTCTGGCCCGGTGCGGCGGCGATCTGCTCGTCGAGCCAGGCCGCTCGCCCTTTGGCCTTCACCGCATCGATATCGGCCTGCGACGAGGAAAACTGCGCATGCTGCAAGAAGCGTGCGGCCGCATAGTCGGCGCTCAGTGGCTGAGCCGCTGCCTGCTGGGTCGCGACCTGGGTCCCGCCGGATGAGTCACTGCCGCCACCGCAGGCTTCGAGCAGGACCGCGGTCGCCGCGACCGCAGACACGGCGGCAAAAGACGCTCCATCCTGCCCCCCACCCTGTCCTTCTCCCTGCAACTCAGCCGGGCGCTTTTTGGGCGGAAATGCATCGGCGAACGAAATCGTCACGGTGTCGTCATGCATGGACTGGGGTCTCGCGTCTCCTTGGCGTGCCCCAGCTTAGAAACGATTTGTCCCGACAAGCGCCCGAATGTCCCCGGACGGTCAGCGATTGACCCCAGACGGTCGGTTAGCGGGTCGGCTGGCGAGTCGGCGTAACAACATCCGGATGCGAGGGCTCGGCCCGACGCCCGCGCAAGCGACGCACCAGTCTGCCCAGCAGATGCTCGGCATCGTCGACATAGGTGAAGACCGCCGGCACCACCAGCAGCGACAGCAGGGTCGAGGTGATCAGGCCGCCGATCACCGCCACCGCCATCGGCGACCGAAAGCTCGGATCACTGCCCCAGCCGATGGCAATCGGCAACATGCCCGCGCCCATCGCGATCGTGGTCATGAGGATCGGCCGCGCGCGCTTGTGACAGGCATCGACCAGCGCATCGAAGCGGCCCATGCCCTGGCGGCGCGCCATGATCGCGTACTCGACCAGCAGGATCGAGTTCTTGGTGACGATGCCCATCAGCATCAGCAGCCCGATCAGCGAGGGCATCGAAAAACTCTTGCCGGTGAGCAGCAGCAGCACGAAGGCGCCGCCAATCGACAGCGGCAGGGCGGCCAGAATCGTGATCGGCTGCATGAAGTCGCGAAACAGCAGCACCAGGACCATGTAGATGCACAGCACGCCGATGCCCATCGCCAGACCGAAGCTGGCAAAGAGCGCCTGCATCTCCTGGGCATCACCCTGCTGGGCCAGGCGCACGCCCGCCGGCAGATTGCGCAGGGTGGGCAGCACCATCGCTTCGTCATAGACCGCACCCAGCTCGCGGCCGGCGAGCTCGACATCGAGGGTGACATTGCGACTGCGGTTGAGCCGGTCGATCTGGGCCGGGCCGCTGTCGATGCTGATGCTGGCCACGTTGTCGAGCATCACCGGACCATTGCGCCCCGGCACCGTCAGGCGCCCGATGGCAGCGAGATCGGCCCGCGCAGCGTCGGGCAGCTTGACCCGGATCGGCACCTGACGCTCGCTCAGGTTGAGCTTGGGCAGCCCAACGTCATAGTCACCGGCGGTGGCCACCCGCACCGTCTCGGCGATGCTTGCCGCGGTCACGCCCAGATCGGCGGCGCGGGCGAAATCGGGGCGCACGATAATCTCGGGCCGCACCAGGCTGGCACTCGAGCTCACATTGCCGATGCCCTTGAGGGTTCGCAGATCGCGCTCGAGCGCCTGCGCGGCAGCACTGAGCGCCTGCGGATCCTCGCTGCTGAGCACCAGTTGCATCTTCACGCCGGTGTCTTGTGAGCCCACGCTCAGGCGCACGCCCGGCACCTGCGAAAGGCGCTCGCGAATCTCGGTCTCGACCGCCTGCTGCTTGCGATCGCGCTCGGTACGACCGGTGAGCAGCACGGTCAGGACCGCCTTGCGGGCCTCGGGCGCCGCACCGATCGCAAAGGCGTCGCCCGAAGAACCGCCCCCCACTGAACTGAGCACATGACGGACATCGGGCGAAGCCGCCACCAGGGCGCGCACCTGCTCAGCTGCATCGAGCGTCTGCTGCAGCGTGCTGCCCGGGGGCAATTCGATGCTGACCTGGGTCTGACCACGATCGGCCGGCGGCACGAAGCCCTTGGGCAACAGTGGCACAAGGGCGATCGAACCGATGAAAAACAGGATCGAAAAAATCGCGGTGACGCCGCGATGACGCAGACACCAGCGCACCGCCGCGAGGTAGCGACGCATGATCCAGCCATCTTGCGATTCGTCGATGACTGGAATCGACTGAGCGGCGGGCGCCGATTGATCGGTCGATGCCGCAGACGACGCTGCACTCGTGCCGCTCGCTTTTTTCGGTTTGAGCAGATAGGCCGCCATCATCGGCGTGAGCAGACGGGCAACCACCAGCGAGGCCATGATCGCCAGCACCGCGGTCCAGCCGAACTGCTTGAAAAACTTGCCTGGAATGCCCGACATGAACGCGGTCGGTAAAAACACCGCCACCAGCGCGAAGGTGGTCGCCACCACCGCCAGACCAATCTCATCGGCCGCCTCAAGCGAGGCCTGCATCGGCGACTTGCCCATTTTCAGATGGCGCTCGATGTTCTCGATCTCGACGATCGCATCATCGACCAGGATGCCCACCACCAGTGCCAGTGACAGCAGGGTCACGGTGTTGAGGGTGAAACCGAAAAACGCCATGCCCAGAAAAGCCGGGATGACTGACAGCGGCAGCGCGGCAGCGCTTACCAGCGTGGCGCGCCAGTCGCGCAGGAAGGCCCAGACCACGATCACCGCGAGCAGTGCGCCTTCATAGAGCAGCATCATCGAGCCGTCGAAGTTCTCGCTCACCGGTACGGTGTTGTCGATCGCTCGCGCAAAACGCATGTTGGCATGCGTGGCCTGCATCTCGGCGATGACCGCTGCCACCCCCTGACCGATGTCGAGCTCGCTCGCGCCCCGGTTTCGCATGACTTCGACCGCGACCACCGGCTTGCCGTCAAAGAGCGCCATCGAGCGGCGCTCGGCGATGGTGTCGGTGATGATCGCGACATCGGACAGCCGCAGCCTGCGGCCATCGGACAGCGGCAGCTCGAGCGCACCGAGATCGGCCGCACTCGACACGGTGGCAATCGTGCGCACCGCCTGTTCGGCACCACCCACGTCACCACGCCCGCCCGGCGCCTCCTGCTGCACCTGCTTGAGCCGGCGCGAGACATCGACCGCCGCGACATTGAGGGCGGCCATGCGCTGCGCATCGAGCTCGATGCGCACCTCGCGGGTGACGCCACCCAGGCGCTTGACCAGCCCGACACCGGGCACTGCCAGCAGGCGCTTTGACAGGGTGTTGTCGATGAACCAGGACACCGCCTCCTCGTCGAGCTGGCTGCTCGCGACGGTGTAGGTGACCACCGGGCGGCCGGCGGTGCTGGCCTTGGTGACCGTGGGGTCGCGCACATCGGCCGGAAGATCGGCGCGCACCCGGCTGACCGCATCGCGCACTTCGTTGACCGCCTCGGCACTGTTTTTTTCGAGCACGAACTCGACGGTCACCGAGACCGCGCCATCGAGGATGCGGGTGTAGACGTTCTTCACGCCCTGCAGGGTGGCGACCGAATTTTCGACCTTGCGGGCGACCTCGGTCTCGAGCTGGGCGGGCGCGGCACCCGGCAAGACCGCATCGACGGTGACGATCGGCAGTTCGATGTCGGGAAAGTCCTGTACGGCCATCGACTTGAAGCCGATCAGCCCGGCGAGCGTGAGCAAAATGAACA
>CAMCXH010000020.1 GCA_945883285.1 Bordetella parapertussis
CCGAAGTCGAGATGAAAGAGAAGAAGGCCCGCGTTGAAGACGCTCTGCACGCCACGCGCGCAGCCGTCGAAGAAGGCATCGTCGCCGGCGGCGGCGTGGCCCTGCTGCGTGCCCGCTCGACCATCACGGTCAAGGGCGACAACGCTGACCAGGAAGCCGGCATCAAGATCGTCATGCGTGCGATCGAAGAGCCGCTGCGCCAGATCGTTGCCAACTGCGGCGACGAGCCGAGCGTGGTGGTCAACAAGGTCATGGAAGGCAAAGGCAACTTCGGCTGGAACGGCGCGGACGGCTCGTATGGCGACCTGGTCCAGATGGGCGTCGTCGATCCGACCAAAGTGACCCGTATGGCGCTGCAAAACGCCGCATCGGTCGCCGGTCTGATGCTGACCACCGACGCCATGATTGCCGAAGCCCCGGAAGACAAGCAGGCTGGCGGCGGCATGCCCGGTGGCATGGGCGGCATGGGCGGTATGGGCGGCATGGGCGGTATGGACATGTAAGCCAGCACCCGGTCGGCGCAAGCCGATCGATGCTCAGCCGGGCCGCTGCGGTCCGGCTGAAGCAGGAAGGGCCCGATGCGAGTCGGGCCCTTCCTGTTTGTGAGGCACTGATGGGTGAGGCGCTGACGGGTGAGGCACTGACGGGTGAGGCACTGACGGGCGACCCGCTGCGCGGGCTCAGTTCGCTGGCATCACCTTAAGACCAATCCAGGCAGCCAGCGTCACCGCGTTGACCGGCACGGTCAGCACGAACAGGGCGAAGAAAAAGAGGGTCAGGGGCGCGGGCGCATGGACTTCAATCGCCCAGCCGATCAGGTAGCAGAGCAGGCCCAGAACCGTCCAGCGCCTCAGATAGGTTGGCAGCCAGCTTGAATGCGTGCGGTTGTAGCGAATCGCAGCCGCACGTTCGAGCAGATTGCCACGGTTGGCGTCTCGGAAAAGCCAGCCATAAAACCAGTAGCGGTAGAGCAATTGAGCGAAGCTTCCGGTCTCCATGGTCGCCCTCTGTTTCTGAGTTCCGATCAGCCTATCATCGGATCACATCGGTCACGCCTGCGATCCGTCGGCACGACCGACGGCGGCAACCGGTGCATCGCCCGTCCAGCCTGTTGCGCCGCACTTGCCGACAGTCTGGCACGCCTTTTCTGTCGAGACATTGACCGACTTAGTACCTGAGTCTTAGGAAGTCCGCTCAATTGAGCGGAACGCTGAGTTGCGCAAGGATTTCCGATCACCGGGCAAGGCCCGCTTTCGGAACTCCCCACCGTGCACCACACCTCTCGATCACTGCACCGCCGGCATCGGCCGCGCGCAACACTGGCTGCTCTGGCGTCAACGCTTGCGGTCGGCGTCATCGCGGTATCGCTGCTTGTCCCATTCAGGGTCTCGGCGCAAGCCACCTGCGGCGCGGCGGGAGGCCCGCCCGCCGGGCCGGGCTCATCGGTCTGCGACTTTGCCGATGAGGCAACCGGCGTGCGCGCCGGCGGGGTAGCCACCGGCGCCGGCAATCCGGTCGATCTGGTCACCGGCAACAAATACCGCCATGAAGTCGACCTTCGCGCCTCGGCCATCGTGCCCTTCGTGGTGGCGCGTCACTACAACAGCCGCAATCGCTTCGACGGTCCGCTGGGCATCGGCTGGAGCCACTCCTTCGAGACCCGGATCGTGCCGGCCCTCGCGGGCAAGCGCCCTGAACTGCAGATCATTCAGGGGGACGGACGCCGCGTCGTGTTTCGCCCCGACCGCCGGCATTCGGGTCAATGGCAGACCACCCGAATCGAAGACGGTAGCGTGATCGAGCACCGGCAACCAAAATCGATCGATCACGATACCGATCGGGCCCTTGCGCGCGAAATCGGCCGACAGGCGCTGCGGCAACTGCATCAGACAAACGGTGTCACTCACGATGTGGTGCGCTGGACCTGGCGGTGGCCAGGCGGCCGATCACTGCACTTCGATGCCCGCGGTCGACTGCTGGCGGTATCGCGCGACGGCATGACGATGATCAGGCTGCATCACGGGGAGGCCGGTCGACTCGACGGGCTGATCGGACCGGACGGCTGGCGGATCGACTTCGAATACATCGATCATGCCCAGGGCATGCGCATCGCCAGGGTGCTCAAGAACGGCACGACGCTGCTCGACTGCCGCTACGACGCAACCGGGCAGCTGGCAGAAGTTCAATGGCCCGACGGGCGCAGGCGCCGCTATGAATACCGCGACGACCACGATCCGCTGCTGCTGACCGAAGTCTTCGAGCTCGAGCCCGGGCCCGATGCCCGAGCGCAGCAAGTCGCCTCCTATCGCTATGACGACCAGAAGCGGGCCATCAGCACCACCGAAACCGGCAGCGGGTCGGTCCTTGAAATCCGTTACCCAGGCCGGCAGTCGGCAGCGCAGGCCGGTACGACGCTGGTCACCGACAGTGCCGGGCGCAAGGCGCGCTACACCTGGCTCTACAGCCGCCATGACCATCTCGCACGCCTGATTGAAGCGCAAGGCGAAGCCTGCAGCAGTTGCCCGCCATCGCCGCGCCGATACACCTACGACGACCAGCAACGCCTGAGCGGAATCGAGTCACCGCAAGGCGTCCTGCAGATCGATCGTGACGCCGTGGGCAGACCGGTGCGCGCCTGGCAGCGCTCCGCGCCCGGTCGTGCGCCGACCCTGCTTTGGCGGCTCGCCTATCGCGGCGGCGATCGGCTCGAAGGGCCGAGCCGCATTGAGCAGCCCTCGGTTGCACCTGGCCGATGGCATCGCATCGACATCCGGCGGGATGCTCTCGACCGTCCGACCGACCTGATCGAAAGCGGATTCACGCCCGTGGCGGGTCGGGGCTCGGCAGTCAATCATGCGCGGCTGTCGCGGCGATTCTCGCTCGGACATCGCAAGCCGTACGACGAGCCGCCATTGTCTGGACGGCAGGATCCGAGCGAATGGCTGAGCGCGCTGCGCTGGGTCGACGGCCCGCAGCCCGGCCCGGCAGATCGCCTTGCCATCCGCCAGGAGGGCGATTGGTTGACCGTCTCGGGGACCGATCGACCCACCGAAGAACTGAATGTCGGGCAACGCTGGATCCTGCAGGAGCACCGGTCCGCACGCGGGGTGACCAGCCTCATGCTGCCCAACGATCCCGAGAAGCAATGGCTTGGCGGTCCGACCATTGTCAGCGCGGGCAACGGCCGCCAGGGCATCGACTTCGAGTACCAGCCTTTCGGCACCCTCGCGGCAGTCGTTCGTCATGATTTCACGCTGGGTCGCGAGGTGCGCGTGCGACCTGACGACGCGCCCGACGGCCCCCCTCTTCGCGCGATCGCACTCTGGCGGGGGCTGCCCAGCACCGTCGCCTTGCCCGACGGCAGCCTCTATTCAAGGGGCTTCGACGACTTCGGCCGAGTGGCCTTCATCGACCAGCCTGGAGAGCCCAGGCAATGGGCCGAATACGATGCCTATGACCGGCTGGTGAGGCACCGTCCGGGCGACGGCAGCACGCTGGCCTATCGTCGCGATGCCGCCGGGCGGCTGATCGAATCGACCCGCATCATCGGTGGCCGAAAAACGCTGCTGGGCCGCTACAGCTGGCGTGGTGCCGATCTGATCGAGGCCGCCAACGACACTGTGTCGATCCGCTACAGCCGCGACCACCTCGGACGGCTGACCGGCGCAGTGCACCACTTCACAGCCAGTCCCGGCGCACCGTTGCGCTATCAGTGGCACTACAACATCGCCAGCCGCGTGACCGGCGAGTCGCTGCCCGACGGTCTGCGCGTGCACTACCGTTATCGCGACCGTGAAGTCGTCGGTCTGACCGTTGAAGGGCTGGGCGCCGCCGATGTCGAGATCGATGCCGAAGCGCTGCGCGCACCATTGAACCTGAGCGATCCGGACTCAAGCACACGCGCATCGCCGGCCGAGCAGGCGTCATCGGTCCGACAACCCAACCCGGTCTTCGAAGGCGGGCATCTGGTGGCGGCAGCAGGCGCGCGCTACCGCGACGACCCGCATGGCAGACGGGCCATCAAGCAGTCCACCGACACGGCTTCATCAGGACCGACCGAGACCCGATTCATGCACCAGGACTGGCGCCTGCGAGGCGAGCAGTCAGGCAATGGCGGTCTGCGTCACTGGCTGTGGGCCGGATCCCGACCGGTCGCGCTGATCGCATCCGGGCGTCTTTACCGCATCGTCACCGACGAACGTGGCGCGCCGGTGCGGGCACTCGATGATCGCAGCGAGACCGTCTGGTCGGCGCGATACGATCGCCTGGGGCGCGCGGTCGTCGATCCTGGCGCCAAAATCGACATCAGCCTGCGTCTGCCCGGACAGTACTTTGATGCCGAGACCGCCTGGCATTACAACCATGCGCGGACCTACGACCCGGCGAGCGGGCGCTATCTCGAAGCCGATCCGCTCGGGCTTCAGCCCAGCTACCGCAGCCGCGACAGCCTGCGGCTGTATGCCGAGGGCGACCCGATCAACGGACTCGACCCCTGGGGGCTGGCCAGGCTGACCTGGTTTGCGCTGACCACTGACTCGCAGGGGCGCTCGCTCGGTCAAACCCAGGGGTTCGATCGCGCCCGGTGGTCCTTCATGATCGAAGACATCCTGCCGGTGCCGCTCTTTGGCAACAACCTCACGCGGCCTCAGCCCTCCGGCATCGACGGGCTGCTGTTCGATCCCTGGGGCGACTTCATCGCAGGGCAAGGTCCGCCGAAACCGGCCACCGGCAATGGCGTCGATGCCATCGCCTGGACCGGCGCGACCGGCCGCCAGGTCTTTGCCTCCTTTGCAGCGCACTATGGCGGCGCACTGGCCTCACCGGCACGCTTCGTCATCGAAGGCTTCGATGACGTCCGGGCCGGCGCGCTTGCGCTGATCCTGTCGGCGAGTCCGTCGCAGCGTCGACGATGCATCGACCGCACGATGGCCAGTCTGCCGGGCATCGACCTCGGACCTGGGCAGCCCCTGCTCTCACCGAGCCGCCCCGATCTTCGTGGCCCGGCACGCGTGCTCGAATGCCGACCGGCCTCAGCGGTGCCAGTCGCCTACCAGGATGAACTCGAACGCAGCCGCGTCGAGCGCTATCAGGCTGCCGCCGAACTGCAGGAAAGCCCATCGGCCTCAATCAGCGAGAACTGTGCAGCGAGCGCCGGTTGCCGCAGCCGGGCACGCATCGAAGTCAATGGACGTGCCTATTACGCGTCCTATGGTCGCACGCAGTTTACGGTCACCACCTTTCTTGCCGAACTCATGCGCCTGACCGATCCGTCCGAGGGCGAACAGGCTGCGACCCTTCGCAATGCCGTCGGACTGGATGCTGCCATCGCACTCGACGGCCGGGCAGCCCGCATGAGCGATGCCCTCGCGCTGGCACGCCGGCGGGTCGATGCCGCCTATCGGGCCTTCGCTGCGTTGCGCCGCGAGTTCGGTCGGGGCCTCGACTCAGCCAGTGCGGCGGCGGCATGGGAGTCGCTGACACCCGAGAGGCGGGCGAGCTTCACCAACAACACCGGACTCGGTCGGGATGTCTTCGTCGACATGCTGGGCTATGTGGCCACCGGCGTGGGCGCACGCACCGAGGAAGAAGGCCGTCATGCGCTCGCAGCGGCGGCGGCGGCGACGGTCCGCCTCGTACCGACCGGTGCGGTGGCGGCCTCTTCCTTCAACGACTGGCTGGTCGGACTCTTCTCCTCGACCGACGCCTACGACCATGTCTCCAGGACATTCCTGCGCGACAACCTGCGACGGGTTCTGTCCGCCCCAGCGCTGGCCGGCCGATTCGTCAACGCTGCCCAGCCCGGCACCGTGGCCTGGATCAAGCGTCAGGACACGATCGAAACCGAACTCGCCAAACGCGTTGCCATGCTCCACAACTCAGGGCACACGATATTGGCGACCTCACCCAGATTTGAGGGATGGCTGGCCTCCAATTCCAAATCGGGGGCCGGAAAGTATGTGCAGGATTTCATCTCGGCCGATGCCCGCGGGAACTGGGAGGCATTGCGCTGCACCAGCGGGCTGGGGGGGCGCGACGGACTGCAGTTGTCTCAGCTGACAGCCATGCCGGCGTCGGTCTTCGCATCGACCGCGCCTTCAAGCAAGAAGGCGCCGTGAGGTCGACCGAGCCCCGAAGCGCGGTGCCGATCAGGCCGGAATGCTGCGGATCGGAATCGGATCGCGGCGCTTTCGTGATGGCTTGCCCTGCCATCGCGCCAGTCCGTCTTCCCATTGCGCACGCACCTTTACCAGTTGCGCCTCCTTGACATGACCGTAGCCACGAATCTGCTCGGGCATCCGAGCGAGCTCGATGGCGAGCTCGTGATTGGCGGGCGACAGACTCACCAGGAGTTCGTCGATGAGCAACTCATACTCACCGATCAGTGCGCGCTCGGTACTCCGCTCGAGCGTGCGCGCGAAGGGATCAAACCACTTTCCGCGTACAAACTTCATTTTCGCCAGCAAGCGCATGGCACTCAAGATCCAGCTGCCAAACTGGCGCTTGGCAGGCACGCCGGTCTTCGGGTCGATACGCGAAAAAATCGGTGGCGCAAGGTGAAACTTCAGCGTCCAGTCGCCCTCGAACTGAGACCGGATCGACGCGATGAAAGCCGGGTCGGCATGAAGCCTCGCCACTTCGTACTCGTCCTTGTAGCTCATCAGTTTCGACAGACCCTCGGCGACCGCCTCGGTCAGTCGCCACTGCCCCGAGGCCCCGACCCTGTCGCCTTCGGCACGACGCACGCGCTGCACCCATTCGGCATAGCGACTCGCCCAGGCGGCGTTCTGGTAGGCGGTCAAATGAGCGATGCGACCTTCGATCAGCCGGTCGAGCCGACTCGCATGGTCAGTGTCGGCCAGACCATTCGGGCGACGAAGCTCGATCACCTTGGCCCCAGGCTTCGGATCGAGATAGGCGGCCACTGCATTGCGATCATGCGCGATCCGACGGCCCCACACGAATGCATCGAGATTGCTCGCAACCGCAATCCCGTTGAGCTCGATCGCCCGCTCGAGCGCCTGGCGCTCCAGGGGCACAAAACCCTTCTGCCAGGCATAGCCGAGCAGCATGGGGTTGGCGTAGATCGCGTCTCCCATCAGTTGAACGGCCAGCGACGTGGCATCGACAAACTCGGTGGCGGACTCACCGGTCGATTCGATCAGGTTGCGTTTGAGCGCATCGGCAGGCAAGGTCCAGTCGGGGTCGCGAAGGAAGTCGGAGGTCGGCGCCACATCGGCGTTGATGATCGCGCGGGTCACCGCCGGGCGCATTTTCGCGAGCGCGTCATTGCTGGCCGAGACCACCAGGTCACAACCGATCACAAGATCTGCCTCACCGGTTGCAATGCGGGTCGAAAAAAGCTCGTCGGGTCGATGTGCAATCTGCACATGCGAAAACACTGCACCGCCTTTTTGCGCCAGACCGGCCATGTCCAGTACCGACACGCCCTTGCCCTCAAGATGCGCCGCCATGCCAAGAAGCTGACCAATGGTGACGACACCGGTGCCACCCACGCCGGTGACAAGGATGCCGTAGGTGCGATTGCCGGACGATGTGATCTGCAATCGCTGCGGCTCGGGCAGCTCGCCAAACGAGGCAGGCAGCATGGCCTTTCGATCCGCAGCAGGCGCCTCGCCCGCGCCCTTGCGCAACTGCCCGCCCTCCACCGTGACAAAGCTCGGGCAAAACCCCTTCAGACACGAAAAATCCTTGTTGCACGACGACTGATTGATTCGCCGCTTGCGACCGAACCCGGTTTGCACCGGCTCGACCGACACACACGACGACTGCACGCTGCAGTCGCCGCATCCCTCACACACCGCTTCGTTGATGATCACCCTGCGGGCCGGGTCAGGAAAACCCGGCTTGCCGTCGACGACCTTCTTGCGACGCCGTCGTTTTTCGCTGGCACAGGTCTGGTCGTAAATCAGAATCGAGCAGCCTGGCACCTCGCGCATCTGCTTTTGCAGCCAATCGAGATGATCTCGATGATGGATCTCGATGCCGGCCATCTGGGGCAACGACGTCACCGCTTCATACTTTTCAGGCTCGTCGGTCACCACCACGATTTTCGAGGCGCCTTCGGCCGCCATCTGCGCGACGATTTTCGGCACGCTCAGCGTGCCGTCGACCGGCTGCCCGCCGGTCATGGCGACCGCATCATTGAAGAGAATCTTGTAGGTGATATTCACACCCGCTGCAATCGACGCCCTGATCGCCAGATGGCCCGAATGAAAGTAGGTGCCGTCACCCAGATTGGCAAAGAGGTGCGTCTCATCGGTAAAGGGCGCCTGCCCGATCCATGGCACGCCCTCACCGCCCATCTGGGTGAAGGTCTCGGTACGCCGCTCGGGCATGAAGGTCGCCATGTAATGGCAGCCGATGCCGCCCAGGGCACGCGAGCCTTCGGGCACATGGGTCGAGGTGTTGTGCGGACATCCCGAACAGAAAGTGGGTGTGCGCACCGCAGTGGCATGAGGCAATGCCAGCGCCTGCTCGCGCGCATCGATGATCGCCAGTCGCGACTCGATCCGCTCGCGCAGGTCAGCCGGCAGCGCGCCACCAAGCCTGGCCGCATACTGGCCGGGGTTGAGCAGCCGCGCGCTGATCGCCCGCGCGATGATCGCCGGCGACAGTTCGGCGAGCGCCGGCAGCAGCCACTGTCCGCGCGGCATCGCCCATTCGCCGCCGCGGCCGTCCTTTTCGTCAAACTTTCCGTAAACCCTTGGCCTGACATCGTCGCGCCAGTTGTAGAGCTCTTCCTTCAGCGCGTACTCAAGCACCTGGCGCTTTTCTTCCACCACCAGAATTTCATCGAGTCCGGTCGCAAACTCGCGCACCGTGGCGGCCTCAAGCGGCCAGACCACGCCGCACTTGAACACCCTGATGCCCAGCCGCTCGCAGGCCTCGCGATCGAGCCCGAGATCTTCCAGCGCCTGCATGGTGTCGAGATAAGCCTTGCCCGCGGTCAGGATGCCGAACCAGGCATGGCCCGAATCGATCACCGTGTGATTGAGCTTGTTGGCACGCACATAGGCGAGCGCGGCATACCACTTGAAATTGAAGAGGCGCGCCTCCTGCGCAAGCGCAGAGTCGGGCCAACGGATGTTCAAGCCATGCGGATCGTCATGGGGGTAATCGAAGTCTTCCGGGATCACGATCCTGACTCGCTCCGGATCGATCTCGACCGAGGCCGAGGCTTCGACCACCTCGGTGACGGTCTTCATTGCGACCCACAAACCCGACCAGCGCGACATCGCCCAGCCATGCAGACCCAGGTCGAGATAGTCCTGCACGGTGGCCGGATAAAACACCGGCAGGCCGCAGGCCTTGAAAATGTGATCCGACTGATGCGGCAGGGTCGAACTTTTCGCGCCATGATCATCGCCGGCCAGGGCCAGCACACCGCCGTGGCGCGACGTCCCCGCCGCATTTGCATGCTTGAAGACGTCGCCGGTGCGATCGACGCCCGGGCCTTTGCCGTACCACATCGAAAAGACACCCTGCACCCGCGCTCTGGTCGTGAGGTCGAGCTGCTGCGTCCCCCATATGGAGGTCGCCGCCAGGTCTTCATTGAGGCCCGGCTGAAACACGATCTGATGCTGCTTCAGATGCGCGCTCGCCTTCCAGAGCGCCTGATCAAGCCCACCCAGAGGCGATCCGCGATAGCCCGAAACAAACCCCGCGGTGTTGAGCCCGGCAAGCCGATCGCGTTCTCGTTGCAGCATCGGCAAGCGAACCAGCGCCTGGGTGCCCGACATGAAGGCACGGCCGCGTTCGAGCCGGTATTTGTCGTCGAGCGTGACCTCTCGCAGCGCACGCTGCAAGTCGGCCTGAACAGCGGGGTCAAGTGGCGCATTCACTTTGCGGCTCCTTGCGAAAATTGATTCCGGTCATCCTGGCAAACGGTCGGCACCATGAAGGTCCGTTCAGCGCGATTTGACACCATTCGACATCGCCTTGGCAGCAGTGTGCTCACCGCTCCTGGTGGCGCACATCCCCATTATGCGGCGGGGTGGTGTCAGAGGAGACCTTCGGGCGCCCGGCGGCAGGCAGCAGCACCGTCGCGATCGCCACCAGCACACAGACCAGTGCGACATAGTCTTGCCAGGACGGCAGTTCGCCCAGCAGCCACATTCCCGAGAAGAGCCCGACCACCGGGATCAGCATCACCGACAGGCTGCTGGCCACCGGCGGCAGCAGCGTCGCAAGCCTGAACCACAGCAACTGCGACACACCGAACACCAGCACCGCGTTGTACAGAATCGCGCCCCATTCCATCAGGTTGGGTGCCCTCACCCATTGGTCGCGTTCGATCGTCCATGCCACCAGACCGCAGACGACCAGCGACATCACCATCATCCAGAAGGTCAGGACCAGCACCGAGCCGGGCAGCTTGCGCCGGCGCATCAACTGCGTGCCAATCGCCCACACGAAGGCCGCGCAGAGCATGCACACCGTTCCGGTGGGTCGCCCCGATGACAGCAGCTTCACGCCATAGATCGAGAGCACATACCAGATGATCATGTTGGTGAGGGTCAGCCATACCAGCTCGGGCCAATGCTCGCGCCTGACCTTCAACGATTCGCCCTGCACACGTGCCATGACGAAGAGCATCACAACACCACCCACCATGCACAGCGTTCGAAAGCTCAGCGGCGCGAAGTCGCGCACACCAATTTTCATCACCGGCCAGTTGAATCCCCACAGGAGCGTGAGGACGACGAGCAACATGAGTTCTTTACGAGCCAGGCCCATCGGCACCTTGTGCGGTCGCGGGCTCAGGCCTCACGGCATGCCACCCGTTTAGAATACGGCGATGACCGCCTCCTTCACATTGTCGCTCAAGCAGGCCTGGCACCGCGCGGATTCATTGCTGTGCGTGGGCCTAGACCCCGACCCTGCCAGATTGCCGGCGCATCTTCACGGCAAAGCCGATGCCACCTTTCAGTTCTGCCGTGCCATCGTCGATGCCACCGCCGATCTGGTCTGTGCGTTCAAGCCCCAGATTGCCTATTTCGCGGCACAACGCGCCGAGGACCAGCTCGAGGCGCTGATCGATCACATTCATTCACGCCATCCCGGCATCCCGGTTGTGCTCGATGCCAAGCGCGGCGACATCGGCTCAACCGCCGAGCAGTATGCCCGCGAGGCCTTCGAGCGATACAAGGCCGATGCGGTCACGGTCAACCCTTACATGGGCTTCGACTCGATCGAGCCCTGGCTGGCGCATGAGGGGCGGGGCGTGTTTCTGTTGTGCCGCACCTCCAACCCCGGCGGTGCCGATCTGCAATCGCTTGAAGTCGACCAAGGGTCTGGCGGCCTTGAGCGGCTCTACCAGCGGGTCGCAAGGTTGGCGGCCGGCAGCTGGAACCGGGGTGGCGAGCTGGGTCTGGTGGTGGGGGCCACCGTCCCGGCTGAGCTTGCCCGCGTGCGTGAGCTCGCCCCGCAACTACCGCTGCTGGTGCCAGGCATCGGCGCTCAGGGTGGTGATGTCGCCGCCACCGTTCAGGCCGGATCGAACGCAGACGGCACGGGCATGCTGATCAACTCCTCGCGCGCCATCCTCTATGCCGGCAAGGGCGAAGATTTCGCCCGGGCAGCGAGGCAGGCGGCACTTGAGACGCGTGATGCAATCAACCTGTTTCGCCGCCCCAAGCCTTGAAGCCAAGGGCGAAATCGGATAGCATTCGCACCCTTTGGCGAATTAGCTCAGCCGGTTAGAGCGACGGAATCATAATCCGCAGGTCCCCAGTTCGAATCTGGGATTCGCTACCAATCAATTTCAATCTGGTCAGGCCTTGATCGCCCGATGGGCCGGACTGTTTTTGGCACCATGTCCATGTCTATCCTGACTCGCTCCGCTCGCTCGCTGTTCGTCTTTTTGCTGGCACTGAACCTCGTTGCCTGCGCGAGTACCGCGCAAGCGCCTTTCAGTGGGAACGGCAGTGTCGTGTCGATCCGAGAGTTCAGCGAGCCGGGCCTGTTCGGGACAACGGCAGGCGCGATCGGCGGGGCGGCAATTGGCGGCGCAGTCGGCGCCAACATCGGCGGCGGCAGTGGGCAGATTGCAGCAGCATCAGTGCTGTCGGTGGTCACAGGCATGCTGGGCGTCGCAGTCGGGCGGATGTTCGACCTGCGCACTCGCTACGAAGTCCTGGTGCGCTTCGACGATGGCATCGACCGCAGTTACTCGCTCGACCAGCCACCCGGCTTTCGCCCCGGCTCCAAGGTCAGCGTGGAAGGCGGAAAGCTCTTGCCGGGGACGCGTTGAGCCGCTGAGCACACGGGTGGTCGGCTCTGCGTGGTTCTCCTGGGTCCCGGCCGATGAAACAAGCGCTTACGACTGCAGCACCAGCACGACGCCCGCAATCAGCAAGGCCATCCCCACCCATTCTTTCGCAGTGCTGTTCTGACTGAGAAAGCGACGCGAGATGATCTGCGCAAAGATAATCTCGACCAGCGCGAGCGTGCGCACCCGCGCCGCACTCTCGACCGCAAACGCCAGAAACCAGAACTGCGATGCACCGGCGCCGAAGGCCCCGGCAAGAAGCGACGGGCGCCAGGCCCGCAAGATCGACATCAGCAGGGTCCGGTCGCGCCACAGCATGTAGCCGACCAGCACCAGGGTCTGGATACTCAGACCCAGCGCCAGGATAAAACTCGCGCCCACCACGAAAGAGGTGTTCTCGAGGCTGCGGATCGCCCCGCGAAAGCCGATCGAGGCCATGCCGAATCCGGCGCCAGAAAACACGCCGAGCAGCACTGGCCGCAGCGACCATTGCGCACCGCGCGCCGGCCAGGACATGACAAGCACGCCTGCGGTAGCCGCCGCAATCGCGATGGTGAGCGCCATCCCGAGTGAATCTCCAAGAAAGACCAGACCGAAGCAGGCGACCCAGACCGGCTCGAACTTGGTGAGTGCCGTGGCCACGACAAACGACTTCTCGCGCATGGCGGCCAGAAAAAGAAAGGTGCCCAGAATCTGCGACAGGCCGCCCCCTACCACCCACATCCAGGTCGCGGCGTTCGGACGCGGCAGCGCCGCGCCGGTCACGGTGAGCACGATCACGCAAAACAGCACGCCGAAGGGAAAACCGTAGAGGAAGCGCACCTGCGTGGCACCGAGCGTGCCGAGGGTCTCGGTCAATCCGCGCTGCATCACATTGCGACCGGTCTGAACCAGCGCTGCCACCAGCGTGAAGACCACCCAGAACCACGGCTCGATTGCCATCAATTGTGCGTCCCTGCGAAGCGACTGCGATTCTATCTGCATGCTGAATCATGCTGAATCATGCTGAATATCAGGGCTGCGCGTTGACGCCACGACCGGGCGGCGCCTAGGATCGACCACTCGCCAACGCGCTGGAAGCCTGATGCAGACCGACGACACCGCAAAGCTTGTCAGATGGCTGGCCGACATCGAAGCCATCAAGCAGCTCAAGCACACCTATTGCGGCTATTGCGATGCCGGCTATGACGCCGACGGGATTGCCGGGCTCTTCACTGAAGACGCAGTCTGGGACGGCGGCCCGATGGGTACCCACGATGGCCGGGAGGCGATCCGCACCTTCTTTCAGGGCTCCTCGAAGCGCGTGCCGTTTGCACTGCACATGGTGGTCAATCCGATCATCCAGGTTGACGGCGATACCGCCACAGGCAGCTGGTATCTGTGGCAGCCGATGGTCTATGCCCTGCCCGAGGGCGAGCATGCCTACTGGATGTCGGCACGCTATGACGACCGTTATCGCCGCACGCCACAAGGCTGGCGATTCGAGCGGGTCGCGATTACGCTGAAGGTGCTGGCGCCCTACGAGAAAGGCTTTGCCGGACACCGCATCGACGACGTCTACGGACGCAGAAAACCCTGATGCGGATCGATCATCGAGTCGGCTGACTCACGGCGACAAGGCATCGTCGGCCTGGCGGTCGTCGGGCTCGGCGCCTCGATCGCGCCGTTCGACTTCGCGGTCAATATCGCGTTTCCGGCGATCACCCAGGCCTTCGCGCTGCAGACTGCCTCGATTCGCTGGGTCGCGGTCTCGTATGTGCTGACCTACGGCAGCCTGATGCTGGGGTTCGGTGCACTCGGCGATCGAATCGGCTATCGCAGCGTGTTTCGCGCCGGGCTGATCCTTGCCGCCATCGCGTTTGCAGCCTGCGCATTGGCGCCCACTTATGGCTGGCTGCTGGCCGCGCGGGTGACGCAAGGGATTGCGGTGGCGCTGACGCTGTCTTGTGCGCCGGCCATGGCCACGATGCTCTTTGACGAGAGCCGCCGCACCTGGGCCTTGTCGACTTATACCGCGATGGCAGCCGTTGCCGGAGTGCTGGCACCGATTGCCGGCGGCCTGATGATTGCCCTGATCGACTGGCCGGGGGTGTACTGGTTTCGGGTGCCGATTGCGCTGCTGGCACTGCTTGGCCTGCGACAGCTCGCACTCGATGAACCGATCGGCTCGACACGCCGCGCACAGCCCTTCGATACCGGCGGCTCGGCGATGCTGGCGGCAAGCATGGCCCTGTTGCTGCTTGCGCCCGCGCTGCTGGGTGCCAGAGCCGAAGGGGTGCCGTTCTGGGCGCCCTGGCCGATCGCGCTGGCCGGCGTCATCTCGATGGCCGCCTTCATCCGGCGACAGCGCAAGACAGACAGGCCCTTCATGCCCCGCGAGGTCACACGCAACATCGACTTCTGGCTGATCAACCTTGCAGCCGTGGTGGTGCAGTTTGCAAGCTTTGCCGTGCCGCTGATCACGCCCTACTTTCTGGTGCGCGTCGCCGGCTGGGAAGCGCCTGCGGTGGGCGCGCTCATGGCGGCCTGGGCGATTGGCTCACTGGCCGGATCAAGCAGCGCGTCGGGCGTCATCAACCGGCTCGGTTCACTGCGCAGCGCCTTCGTCGCGATGCTCGGCGTCATCGTCGGCCTGGGCGCGATCGCCTGCTGGGGCAGCACACCATCCATCGCGCTGATGGCCGGTTCGCTGCTGATGCATGGTGCAGGGCTGGGCCTCTTTCAGGTGGCGTATACCGATATCGTGATTGCCGCCCTGCCGATCAACGCGCGCGGTGTTGCCGGCAGCCTCACCATGGTGACCCGCACGATCGGACTGGTGGTCGGCGCCTCGCTCTGGATCGCGCTGCTGCAGTCGGTTCAGACATCGGCGCAGACAGCAGGTGCGACCCTCACTGCAGCATTCATGTCGGCGTTCGCGACGGTGTTCGTCTGCGCTTCGGTGACGGCCGGATGCTTTGTGGCAGCCTGGTGGCTGCGCCGGACTCGAATGAAACGCGCCGAGACAGGCCCGACACTTTGATTGCATGATCATCTCAACCGCTTCGACCAACCCGCCCGCACAGGACCTGCATGAGCCTTCCCCCGACCGATAGCACCTCCCCCCGCGGCACACTTGCCGGCATCCGCGTACTCGAATTCACCGCACTGATTGCCGGCCCCTCGGCAGCACGCGCACTGGCCGACCATGGCGCCGAAGTCATCAAGATCGAACGATTTCCGGACGGTGATGTCTCGCGCAGCGTCAACCGCATCGTGCCGGGGCGCAGCGCGATGTTTGTGCAGCACAACAGCGGCAAGAAGGGCTTGTGTCTCGATCTTGGTCGGCCCGAAGGTCTGGCGATCGCGCAGGACCTGGTGCGAAAGTCCGACATCGTGATCGAGGCCTTCACGCCGGGCGTGATGGCCAAGCTCGGTCTGGGCTATGACGATCTGAAAGCACTCAATCCGAAGATCATCCTGTGCTCGATCAGCGGTTTCGGTCAGACCGGCCCGAATGCGAACCGCCCGGGCTATGCGCATATCGCGCATTCAATGACCGGTTGGCTCGCGATGCAGTCGATGTACCGCGATCCGCCCCAGATCCCGACCGGGCCCGGCATCGCGATTGCCGATGTGGTCACCGGCATCACCGCCTTCGGCGCAATCTGCGCGGCGCTCTTCAAGCGCGAACGCACCGGGCGCGGCGAGCGCATCGATGTGTCGCTCTTCGACTCGCTCTTTGCGGCCAACGATGAATCGATGCAGCGCTGCCTGATCGACGGCGTCGAGCGACCCGGCTACCACGCGGTGCATGCCACCCTCGACGGCTATGTCACCGCCAATGTCGGGCCGGACTTTCGTGCCTGGCAAAGCATCTGCAAGGCGATGGGCCGGATGGAGCTGCTCGAAGACCCGCGGTTTTCATCGCTGGCGCAGGTCAATCGCAACCGGGTCGAGGCGACCCGCCTGCTGTCGGACTGGCTGGCCACCCTCAACAGCGACGAGGCCGACCGCATCCTGACCGAGCATCATGTGGTGGTTGGGGTCGTCAAGACGATCGGGCAGGCCGCGCGCCAGCCGCAGGTACTCGCCCGCGAGATGATTGCACCGGTCGACGACCCGGTCCTGGGACGCATCGACGTGATCAATACCGCGGCCAAGTTCAGTGATGCCAGCGTGGGGGTCAGTGCGCCTGCGCCGACACTGGGCGAACACAACCGCTCGGTGCTGGGCGATCTGCTGGGCTATGACGCGCAGAAGATCGCAGCACTGACCGCTGCTGGCGTGCTGCGCACCGAAGCGATCTGAGCTGAGCGGCTGCGGGCCGATCGATCAGCTGATCGATCGGCGAATAACCACCACCGAATCAGCGCCCGACCAGCGCCGCCGCGGTCATCGCCTCGTTCGCCGCATACCCCTCGACCGCCTGCGGCCCGCTCAGTGTGCGATCGGGCTCGCGACCATCACCGATCGCCATCAGCTGCAGACAGAACCAGGCGAGACCCGCTCGGGGCGGATCGATGTCCCGTTCATAAGAGCGCCCCTCAGACCACTCGCCGCGCATCAGGCGATTCGGCAGATCGGGATCGACACACATCGGCCGACCGATACCGATCATGTCGAGTTCGCCCTGCGACAGCGCCTCGTCCATCGCCGCACGGCTGCGAAACCCGCCAGTGACCATGACCGGCATGGTGGCGGCCGCACAGATGGCCTTTGCATAATCGAGAAAGTAGGCCTCGCGCTTGCGTGTGCTCTCGGCCACCGGCGTGCCTGCAGGTGCGCTTGCCGGCGCGCCCTTGACACCGCGCGCGCCCATCATGCTTGGCTGCTCGTAGCTGCCGCCCGACAATTCGAGCAGATCGATACCGGCCTCGCCCAGCCATTGCACCACCTTCAGACAGTCTTCGGTGCTGAAGCCGCCCTGCTGAAAGTCGGATGAATTCAGCTTCACGCCAACCGGAAAATCGTCGCCACATGCATCGCGGCAGGCCTTGACCACCGAGAGCAGAAACCGGGCGCGATGCTCAAGCGGGCCGCCCCACTGATCGGTGCGACGGTTGACCAGCGGCGACAGGAACTGGCTGATCAGATAGCCGTGAGCGCCGTGAATCTGGATGCCGGTAAAACCGGTGGCGCGCGCAATCGCTGCGACATGCGCAAAGCGGCTGATCGCATCATCGATCTCGGCGACCGACATTTCGCGCGGCGGGGCAAAGGCATCACCCGGCAAGGCCAGCGCCACCGCCGAGGGAGCGACGGGTGCCTGGCAGACTGTCCGTGGCGTCTGACGCCCTGGATGGTTGATCTGCATCCAGAGATGATTGCCTGCCACCGTGCCGGCCTTGGCATAGGCTGAGAGCTCGGCGAGCCCGCCATTGCGGTCGATGACCACATTGCCCGGGCGCTCGAGATAGCGCCGATCGATCTGCACATTGCCGGTGATTACCAGGCCTGCGCCACCCTCGGACCATGCACGATAGAGTCGTTCGTGACGTACTGTGGCGCGGTTTCGTGCGTCGGCAAGCCCTTCGGTCAGGGCGGCCTTGCACAGGCGATTGGGAATGACTGCCCCGCACGGCAGGGGCAGCGGCGATCGGATGTCGTCGGTCATGGGATCAGGAGTGGATGGCGTGTTCACAGAAGGCTGGCATCGATGGCGTGTACAGTCAAACCAACGGCCCGTAACTGAGTTGCGGTCGCTCCAATGACAAACACTGAGACCGAATCGCGATGACTCAGGCAGGCACTGCGCTGCGCAATGCGCTCTTCATCATGGTCGACCAACTGCGCTGGGACCATGTCGGCGCCTATGGCCGATCGCCGGTCCCCACGCCCAACATCGACCGGCTCGCTGCCCGCGGTGCACGCTTCGACCGGGCCTTCGTCCAGGGTCCGATCTGCGGCCCGTCCCGCATGTCTTATTACACCGGGCGCTATGTGATGAGCCACGGCGCACGCTGGAACCGCGTACCGCTGTCGGCCGCACAACTGACGCTGGGCGACTATCTGAGTCGCGCCGGTATCGCGGCCACCCTGGCCGGCAAAACCCATGTGCTGCCCGATACCGAAGGCCTCGATCGCATGGGGATCGAAATCGAGTCGGAGCGCGGTGCGCTGCTGCGCGAAGGCGGTTTCGTGCCCTTTGAGCGATTCGACGGTCACCACAAGCCCGACCACCTGAGCGGCTATCCGGCGTTCTTGCGCCGGCACGGTTATCCCGGCGACGACCCCTGGGCAGATTTCGCCATTTCGGTGACCGATGACGCCGGCCAGACGCAGTCGGGCTGGCGGATGCGCAATGTTCACTGGCCGGCCCGCGTGGCCGAACCCCATTCCGAAACCGCCTATCTCACCGATCGGGCGATCGACTTTCTGCGTGCACCGGGTGCCGACCGGTGGTGTCTGCATCTGTCGTATGTGAAACCGCACTGGCCCTACGTGGCGCCCGCGCCCTACCACGCGATGTTCCGCGATAGAGCACTCACAGCGCCAGTCAAGGCGCAGCACGAGCGAAGCGATGCGCACCCGGTGGTGCGCGCCTTCCATCAGCATGAGGAGAGCCGCAACTTCGCAGACGACGCGATCGCAGCCCATGTGAGGCCGGCCTACATGGGGCTGATCGCCCAGCTCGATCACCATATCGGCCGCGTGCTCGATGCCCTGGATGCCAGCGGCGCAGCCAGGGACACGCTCATCGTGCTGTGTGCCGACCACGGCGACATGCTGGGCGATCACTGGCTTGGCGAAAAAGAACTTTTTTATGAACAGGCGGTCCGCACGCCGATGATCATTGTTGACCCCCGAGCGTCCGCGCAGGCCACGCGCGGCAAGGCGGTCGCCGACATGGTCGAGGCGATCGACGTCGTGCCGACCCTGCTCGATGCGCTGGGCGTGCCGGGCGACGACCATCGACTGGAAGGCCGCTCACTGCTGCCGCTGGTGCACGGTCAGTCGGTCAACTGGCGCGATGCGGTGTTCTCGGAGGCCGATTACGGATTCCGACAGGCACGCCTGACGCTTGGCCGCGCCCCGGGGGAATGCCGTGGCTGGATGGTGCGCACCGGGCGATTCAAGTACGTCGAGTGGGAAGGCCTGCGCCCGCAACTCTTCGATCTGCAGGAAGACCCCGACGAGCTTCACGATCTGGGCGCATCGGCTGCCAACGGCCCGGTCGCGCGCGAAATGCGTGATCGCCTTTTGCACTGGTCATTGCAGCGCAAGAACCGCGGCACGCTCAGCGATGAGCAGGTGGCGCTGCGCACCGAGACCGCCAGCAAGCACGGCATTTTCATCGGGTTCTGGTAGCGCAGGAGACTGCGGCGTTTCAGAGGTTGTCGGTCATGATCTGAAGGTCTGCGACCCGCAGCCGATCGAAGATCGCCAGTCGCGCAAATTCAGGATCATGGGTGGCGATGACGACCGTGTGGTTATCCCGACACAGAGCGGTGACCAGTTCAAACACCTGCTCGCGCGACGCGCCGTCAAGGTTCGCGGTCGGCTCGTCGAGCAGCAGCAAGGCCGGATCGAGGAGCTTTGCCCGCGCCAGCGCCAGCCGCTGAGCTTCACCGCCCGACAGCGTTTGCGCGGGCAGCATTGCCCGCCCGGTCAAGCCGGCCCAGGCCAGCGCCTCGCGCACATGCTCGCGTCGCTGCGTCGCGTTGATGCCGCGCAGACGCAGACCATACTCGAGGTTTGACGCGATGCTGCGGTGAAACAGATAAGGCTGCTGATGCACATAGACGATCTGGCGGCGCCACCGCTCGGGCAGGACGACTGTTCGAGCCGTCTCGCCGCGAAAGCTCAGGATGCCGCCATCGCTTGGCTCGAGGCCGGCGAGCATGCGCAACAGGGTGGTTTTGCCGCTGCCATTGGGGCCGCTCAGGACATAGCGGCGGCCGGCCTGCAAAGTCAGTGCCGCCTGTTCAAACAGCACCCGGTCGCCATAGCTTTTTTGTAAAGACGAGACCTGCAGCAGCGGCGACATCATTCGAGCCCGCCTCGGCCCTGCAAGGCGGCCAGCACAATGTTGATGCCGACCGACAGCACGACCAGCACCATGCCGAGCGCAATGCCCTGAGCAAATTCACCCTTGGCAGTTTCGAGCGCAATCGCAGTCGGAATATTGCGAGTGAGGCCGGCGATGTTGCCGCCAACGAGCAGGGCGCACCCCACCTCGGACACGACGCGCCCGAAGGCATTGACGATGCCCGCCATCACCGAAAATCGCACCTCCCACAGCGTGGTCGAGGCAGCGCGCAGGGGGCTCGCACCAAGACTGCGCGCGGTTTCGAAGATTCTCGGATCGGCGCCCTGCACCGCCGAAACCGTGAAGACAATCAGAATCGGCAGGGCGATCACGATATAGCCGAGCAAGATCGCCCATGGCGTGAACAGGAGCTCGAACGCACCAAAGGGGCCGCGGCGCGACAGCAGCAGATAGATCACCAGACCGATGACGACCGTGGGAAACGACAGCAGCGCCTGCATCAGCACGATCAGCGCACGCCGACCGGGGAATCTGACCTTCGCAATCAGGAATCCGACAGCGATCGCCGGGGGGGCGGTGAGCGCGACTGCAGCCAGCGCGACCGATAGCGACACCCAGATCGTGCCCCACAGCCTTGCGTCGCCGGATGCCAGCAGCGCAAAGGCCTGACGGGTCGGCTCCAGCAGATCCACGCCGGCTACTTCCGGGCGTTCGGAAAAAACAGCTGCACGCCATTGATCCGGAATGCCGCCACCGCTGACTGGCCCTCGACAGAGGTGATCCAGTCGGCGAAGGCCTGCGCCCCCGCGTGATTGAGATTGGGGTAACGCTGCCGGTTCAGCGTGATCACGCCATAGGGATTGAACATGCGTGTATCCCCCTCGACCAGCACCTGCAAACCGGTGCGATCGCGATAGGCCGCATAGGTCGCACGGTCGGTCAACGCATAGGCGCTGAGTTCACCGGCCATCGTCAGCACCGGCCCCATGCCCTGACCGGTCGAGACATACCACGCACCTTTGGGTTCGATGCCGGCCGCCCTCCAGTAGGACTTCTCCATTTCGTGCGTGCCCGACTCGTCGCCGCGAGAAATGAATTTTTCTCCGCTTGCAGCGATTTTTCTGAACGCTTCAATCGCATCTCGCCCGCCGCGTAAAGCGGCCGGATCGCGCGTCGGCCCGACCAGCACGAAGTCGTTGACCATCACATCGCGCCGCTCGCCGCCGAAACCCGCCGCCATGAACTTGTCCTCGGACGCACGCGCATGCACGAGCAATACATCTGCGTCGCCGTTTTCACCGATCTTCATTGCGGCACCGCTGCCCACCGAGACCACGCGCACCTTGCCGCCGTAGCGCGCTTCGAACTGCGGCAGGATCGCGGCGAGCAGTCCCGACGCTTCGGTGCTGGTGGTGGTCGCCAGCCGGATGTCGGGTGCCGCGCTCAGCGATGCGGCGCCCAGACACGTCAGCAGCGCGACAAAGGCCCGAAAGATGCGACTTGTCTTCATTAGGGGGTCTCAGTTTCAGGTGTCCGGGTTGTTCGTCATTGTGATCTGTAATCTTGATCGGATGACGATTTCACACGGTCGGCGCAAGCGCCTGCCATCGAGCACCATGCAGCGGTCAGACCCGCCGCTCCCCCGAGGCCGCCACAACAATGCCGATCAGCAGCGTTGCAAAGCCCGCCCCCTGCAGCGGCGCGATCGTCTCGCCAAGCAGCAGCCAGGCAAGCAGCGCCGAGCCGATCGGCTCGCCCAGAATCGCCAGTGCAACGAAGGTCGCCGACAGTTGCCGCAGCGAGGCATTGATCAGGGTGTGACCGGCCAATTGCGGGCCGATGGCCAAGGCCGCGATCGGCAGCCAGGCGGCAGCCGGAATCGTAAGCAGCCCCTGCCCGGCAATCGTGGCGATCAGGTTCATCGCAATCGCCGAAGCGCCATAAACGATGGCCACATAGGACAGCAGCGAGATGCTGCGGTTCAGACGTCGCCCGACCAGGAAATAGCCCGATACCGCGATCGCACCGGCGAGTGCCAGCAGGTTACCCAAAAGCGGCGCGCTCGGCCCGCCCCCGACAGCAGTCGGGGTTGCCACCAGATCGGAGGCGATGACCAGCGCACTGCCTGCTGCCGCCAGCACGATGCCACCGAGTGTGCGCCGCGAAGGCGGCTCGCCCAGCAGCCACCACGACGCCAGCCCGACCCACACCGGGTTGGTGGTCACCAGGGCCACACTGCTGGCCACCGAGGTATAGGCGAGCGAGCTGACCCAGGTGGCGAAATGCGCCGCCAGAAACACGCCGGCGACTGCGGCAATCATCCAGTCGGGGCGGCGCAACCGGGCGAGCTCGGGGCCGCGCTGCCAGAGGGCCAGCGGTACGACGACAAGCGCCGCCAGCGTGAGTCTGCCGGCGGCCACCGCCAGCGGCCCGGCACCGGCGCCGATCGCATAGCGAATCAGCAGCGCCGCAGTGGAGACAATCAGCACACCGAGCGCGAGTCCGCCATAGCGCCTTCCCAGGCCGACGATACCGAGAGCGGAAGACGCCACCGGCGAGCGCGGCTCAGGTCTTCGGCAGCGTCACGCCGCTTTGGCCCTGATACTTCCCGCCCCGATCCTTGTAAGAGGTTTCGCACACCTCGTCGGATTCGAAAAACAGCACCTGCGCGCAACCCTCGTGGGCATAGATCTTGGCGGGCAGCGGGGTGGTGTTGGAAAACTCGAGCGTCACATAGCCCTCCCACTCCGGCTCGAAGGGCGTGACGTTGACGATGATGCCGCAGCGCGCGTAAGTCGATTTACCCAGGCAAATCGTGAGGACGCTGCGCGGAATCCGGAAGTACTCCACCGTGCGCGCCAGCGCAAAGGAGTTGGGCGGAATGATGCAGACATCGCCCTTGAAATCGACAAAGGACTTTTCGTCGAAGTTCTTGGGATCAACGATCGTCGAATTGATATTGGTGAAAATCTTGAACTCGTCGGCGCAGCGGATGTCGTAGCCATAGCTCGAGGTGCCCCAGGACACCACCCGACGCCCGTCGCAGACTCGGACCTGACCCGGCTCGAAAGGCTCGATCATGGCGTGCTCTGTCGCCATGCGGCGGATCCAGCGGTCGGACTTGATGCTCATGGGAAGCGGCTCACGGCGGGTTAATTCGCGATTCTCGGCGTTCCGGGCAGCGCAGGCAAATCACCTTTGCACAGGCAGATGAGTCGTGCCGCGCCTGGTGCAGGATCACTAACACGGAATTCATCGGATTAGGGTTATGATCGCCGACGGCGACGAGCCGGCCCGGGTTTTTGCAGGTGACCATCAGCCGATCGACCGAGCCGATAACCAGGCGAATCAGCAGGCCATTGCCGACTCATTTGCCAAGAATCAACCAGGAGATCCCGTGATGAGTCAGACACTCAACCTGACGGTCAATGGCACCGCTGTGTCACTGACCGTTGACCCGCGTACGCTGCTTGCGCAAGCGCTTCGCGAGCAGCTCCACCTGACCGGCACCCATATCGGCTGCGACACCGCCCAATGCGGCGCCTGCACGGTCCGAATCAACGGCCGTGCGGTGAAGTCATGCTCGATTCTGGCGGTTCAGGCCGAGGGTGCCGAGATCCAGACCATTGAAGGCCTGTCCACCGACGGCGCCATGCACCCGGTACAGGAAGCCTTTCGCGAATGCCATGGCCTGCAGTGCGGCTTTTGCACACCCGGCATGGTGATGGCCTCGGTCCAGCTCCTGCAGGACAACCCCAAGCCCTCCGAGGCCCAGATCCGCGAAGCCCTCGAAGGCAATATCTGCCGTTGCACCGGTTATCACAACATCGTTCGTGCGGTGCAGTCTGCCGCCAGCCGCGTCTAAGGAGCCATCCATGACCGACCTCTCCAATTCACCGATCGGCAAGTCGATCGTTCGCCGCGAAGATGAGCGTTTTCTGACCGGCCTCGGCCAGTACACCGACGACGTCATCCTGCCCCGCCAGACCTACGCGGTGTTCCTGCGTTCGCCCCATGCGCATGCCCGTATCGTGTCGGTCGACATCGCTGCCGCGAGCAAGATGCCCGGCGTGGTCGCCATTTTCACCGGCAAGGACATCGCCGACTCGAAGATCGGCGGACTGCCCTGCGGTTGGCTGATCCACAACCGCGACGGCTCGCCGATGAAAGAGCCCCTGCATCCGATCATCGCCGCCGACAAGGTGCTGCATGTGGGTGATCAGGTGGCGCTCGTCGTCGCTGAGTCGGTCGTGCAGGCCAAAGACGCGGCCGAAGCGATCGTGGTCGACTATGACACCCTGACCGCTGTCGTCGATACCGCAACCGCCGCCAATGCCACCGCGCTGCACGATGCGGTTGCACCCGACAATGTCTGCTACAACTGGGGTCATGGCGATGAAGCCGCGGTCGATGCCGCATTTGCCAAAGCGGCGCATGTCACGCGACTCGATTTCGCCAACAACCGCCTGATTCCGAATGCGATGGAGCCGCGGGCAGCCAACGCCTCCTACACCCGCCATGACGACAGCTACGTGCTGTATGTCGCCAACCAGAACCCCCATGTCGAGCGCCTGCTGATGGCCGCTTTCGTGCTCGGGATTCCGGAGTCGCGGCTGCGCGTGATCGCGCCCGATGTCGGCGGCGGCTTCGGCTCGAAGATCTTCCTTTACGCCGAAGAGACCGCGCTGGTCTGGGCCTCAAAGCGGGTGGGTCGTCCGATCAAATGGACCGCCGAGCGCAGTGAATCCTTCCTCACCGATGCGCATGGCCGCGATCATGTGACCACCGCCGAGATGGCCACCGACAAGGACGGTCATTTCCTGGCGATGCGGGTCAAGACCATCGCCAACATGGGCGCCTATCTCTCGACCTTCGCGTCGTCGGTGCCGACCATTCTTTATGCCACGCTGCTGGCCGGGCAATACAAGACGCCGGCAATCTTCTGCGAGGTCAAGGCGGTCTTCACCAATACCTCGCCGGTCGATGCCTATCGCGGCGCCGGACGCCCTGAGGCCACCTATGTGGTCGAGCGGCTGGTCGAGCAGGTGGCACGCGATCACAAGCTCGATCCGGCCGAACTGCGTCGGCGCAACTTCATCACCGAGTTCCCGTACGCCACGCCGGTCGGTCTGACCTACGACATCGGCGACTACGAGGCCACCCTGAGCAAGGCACAGAAGATTGCCGACGTTGCAGGTTTTGCGGCTCGCAAGGCCGAGTCGGCCAAGCGCGGCAAGCTGCGCGGCATGGGCTACTCCTGCTACATCGAAGCATGCGGCCTCGCGCCGTCGAACATCGCCGGCGCACTCGGTGCCCGTGCGGGTCTGTTCGAAGCCGGTGAAGTGCGGGTGCATCCCACCGGCACGGTCACGGTCTTCACCGGCTCGCACAGCCACGGCCAGGGCCATGAGACCACCTTCGCGCAGGTGGTCGCAGGTCGCCTGGGCATCCCGGTCGAGAACGTCGAGATCGTGCACGGCGACACCGGCCGCGTGCCCTTCGGCATGGGCACCTACGGATCGCGCTCGCTGTCGGTCGGCGGCAGCGCCATCGTGAAGGCGGTCGACAAGGTGATCGCCAAGGGTCGCAAGATTGCCGCTCACCTCCTCGAGGCCTCCGACACCGACATCGTTTTTGAGAACGGCGAGTTCAAGGTGGCCGGTACCGACCGCAAGGTACCGTTCGCGCAGGTGTCGCTGTCGGCCTATGTGCCGCACAACTATCCGCTGGAGACGCTTGAGCCGGGCCTGAATGAGAACGCTTTCTACGATCCGACCAACTTCACCTATCCGGCCGGCTCCTATGTGTGCGAGGTCGAAGTCGACCCGGCCACAGGCGTGGTCAGCATCGAGAAGTTCACTGCAGTCGATGATTTCGGCAACATCGTCAATCCGATGATCGTCGAAGGCCAGGTCCATGGCGGCATCGCCCAGGGCATCGGCCAGGCCCTGCTTGAGCAGGCGGTCTACGACAAGGACTCGGGCCAACTGCTCACCGGCTCCTATCTCGACTACGCCATGCCGCGTGCCACCGATCTGCCGATGTTTACGGTCGACACCTGCTCGACGCCTTGCACGCACAACCCGCTGGGCGTCAAGGGCTGCGGCGAGGCCGGCGCCATCGGTTCGCCCCCGGCACTGATCAATGCCATCACCGACGCCATCGGCGTTCGCGATCTCGCCATGCCGGCGACCCCGGAACGCGTCTGGCGTGCCATCGCCCAACGCGCCTGACCGACAGGAGACGACCCAATGTACTCATTCGACTATCAGCGTCCCAGCCAGTCTGCCCAGGCCGTTGGCGCCGCCAAAACCGGTGCCGAAGCCCGGTATCTCGCCGGCGGCCAGAGCCTGGTCCAGGCCATGAAACTGCGCCTGTCGCAGCCCTCTCATCTGATCGACCTGAGCGGCATCGGCGATCTGGCCGGCATCACCGTGTCGGCCACCGCCGTCAGCATCGGCGCCATGACCCGTCATGACACGGTTGCCCGCTCGACCGAGGTGGCTCGCGCCATCCCGGCGCTGGCAGCGCTGGCCGGTGGTATCGGCGATCCGATGGTGCGTAATGCCGGCACCATTGGCGGCTCGCTCGCCAACTCGGACCCGGCAGCCTGCTATCCCTCGGCCATCCTGGGCCTGGGCGCGACCATCCGGACCGACCGGCGCTCGATTCCGGGTGATCAGTTCTTTACCGGTCTGTTCGAGACCGCACTGCAAGCCGGTGAGCTGATTGTCGGCGTCGATTTTCCGATCCCGCAGCATGCCGCCTATGTGAAGTTCAAACATCCGGCCTCGCGTTTCGCGCTGGTAGGTGTTTTCGTCAGCCAGGGTGCCTCGGGTGTGCGGGTCGGCGTCACAGGTGCGAAGTCGCACGCGTTTCGCTGGACGGCGGCCGAAACCGCGCTGTCGGCCAACTTCACGCCGGCAGCACTCAAGGGCCTGAGCATCGACGCGAGCGACATCAATGGTGACCTGCATGGCAGCTCCGAGTATCGGGCCGCCATGGTGGCAACAATGACCGCACGAGCGGTTGCGCAAGCGACCGGTGGCTGAGCAGGTGCTGGCTTGAGCACTGCACCGGCCAGTGTCGAGGCGCTGCAGGCACAGCTGGCCAGTGATGGCTATCTGGCCGATCGGCGCCTCGCAACCTCGCTCTTTCTGAGCCTGCGCCTCAATCGCCCTTTGTTTCTGGAAGGCGAAGCAGGCGTGGGCAAGACCGAGCTGGCCAAGGCGCTGGCTCGGCTGCTGGGCGCGCCCCTCATCCGGCTGCAGTGCTATGAAGGGCTGGATGTCTCGCAGGCGGCCTACGAATGGAACGTCGGCCGACAACTGCTGCACATCCGCCTGGCCGAGGCGGGTGGCGCAGGCGGGCAGGCAAGCGCCGAGCAGGCACTCTTTGCCCGCGAAATGCTGCTTGAGCGCCCGCTGCTCGCGGCCCTGTCGTCGCCACAACCGGCAGTGCTCCTGATTGACGAACTCGACCGCGCCGATGAGCCCTTCGAAGCCTTTCTGCTTGAGGTGCTCTCCGACTGGCAGATCACGATTCCCGAACTCGGCACGGTCAAGGCGCGGCATATCCCGCATGTGATCATCACCTCCAACCGCACGCGTGAAATTCACGATGCGCTCAAGCGGCGGTGCCTCTATCACTGGGTCGAGTTTCCCGACCTCGAACGCGAGTTCGACATCGTGCGCAGCAAGGTGCCGCAAGCGCCCGAAGCGCTGTCGCGCCAGGTGGTCGCCACCGTGCAGCGCATGCGCAGCATGGACCTCTTCAAATCACCAGGCATTGCCGAGACCATCGACTGGGTCAATGCACTGGTCGCGCTCGACAAGATCAGCCTTGATCCGGATACCGTGGCCGATACGCTCGGCGTGCTGCTGAAGTATCAGGAAGACATCGGCCGCGTCGAAGGCGACGAGATTCAGCGTCTGCTGCGTGAAGCGGCAGCGGTAAGCCGCCCCGACTGACACGGTTTGACGTCGATGTCAGACGCTCGCTTGCCGGCAGCCGCACCCGGACCGGTGTCGGAGCGGCAGGCCTCGCCGCTTGAGACCGCCAGGTCGGCCGGAATGTTTGCCCGCAATCTGGTGAATTTTTCGCGACTTCTGCGGGCCTCGGGCATTCCGGTCGGACTCGACCGCACCCTTGCCGCGATTCACGCGATCGAGGCCGTTGGTATGTCACGGCGCGACGATATGCATGCCGCGCTGTCGTCGGTGCTGCTCAGCCGCCGCGAGCAGCAAGCCATCTTCGATGCCGCCTTCGACGCCTTCTGGCGCGATCCGAAGATGCTCG
Source organism: Bordetella parapertussis (assembly GCA_945883285.1). Classification (GTDB taxonomy): domain Bacteria; phylum Pseudomonadota; class Gammaproteobacteria; order Burkholderiales; family Burkholderiaceae_E; genus UBA4615. The sequence continues at coordinate 28,563 of CAMCXH010000020.1, forward strand.
AACGCATGATGGCCGCGCTGCTGCCCAAGATCTCCGGGCGGGGCGATGCCATCGCGCAGCCCAAGCGCCCGGCCAGGCTCGAGCAAGCCCTGTCAGCCACCTCCAAACCCAAGCCGCCGCCGCCTGCCCAGCAAGAAGGCGACGAGCATCAGATCGATGCGCTCCTCACCTGGTCTGACCGGGAACGCCTGCAGGAGCGCGATTTCGACTCGATGACCATCGCCGAATTCGATGCCGCGTGCCGCCTGGTCCGCGAAATCGGGCTGCCGATCGACCCGATCGTTACCCGCCGATACCGGCCGGGTACACGCGGGCGCATCGATCTGCGCGGCACCCTGCGACAGACTGCGCGCGACCCGCTTTGCGCCAGCGTCGCCCGACGTACGCGGGCGGTTCGCCCGCCGCCGGTCGTGGTACTGATCGATGTCTCCGGATCGATGGACCGCTACGCCCGGATCCTGCTGTATTTCGCCCACGCGCTGATGCAGGGCAAAGCCCGCGTCACCGTCTTTGCCTTCGGCACACGCCTGACCGACATCACCCGCGCGCTGCGCCATCGCGACCCGGACGACGCGGTGGCTGCGGCCTCGCATGCGGTCAGCGACTGGAGCGGCGGTACGCGCATCGGCCCGTGCCTGGACGAGTTCACCCGTCGCTGGGCACGCCGTGTGCTGACCGGCAATGCGGCCCTGCTGCTGGTGACCGATGGTCTCGATCGCGCCGAAGACGGCAGCCTCGGCGCAGCGGCGGCGCGGCTGGGCCGCTTTACCCGACAGTTCATCTGGCTCAACCCCCTGCTACGCTATGAAGGATTCGAGCCGAGAGCCTCGGGCGTGAAAGCGCTGTTGCCGCATGTCGATCGGCACCTGCCGGTCCATTCGCTCAACAGCCTTGAAGACCTGGCACGAGCCATCAGAGGTGGCAACAGCGCGACGCACAAGCCGATCCACTGACTGAGGCATCGACCGGTCACTGGGCATCAAATCATCGAAACAACTGGAGAAATTCGACCATGAAAATGACCGGGCAACGCCTCTTGCCGGTTCCGCGCCAACAGGCGTGGGACGCGCTCAACGACCCCGAGATGCTCAAGGCCTGCATACCGGGTTGCGATTCGATCGTGCAGACCGACCCCGATACCTTCGAAGTACTGATGGCAGCCCGTATCGGCCCGGTCTCAGCCCGCTTCAAAGGGCGTCTGACCCAGAGCGACGTGGTCGAGCCGGAGTCCTACACACTCGCCTTTGATGGCCAGGGCGGCGTTGCCGGCTTCGGCAAAGGGACGGCCGCGGTGCGTCTGACGCCGGTCGACGGCGGCACGATGCTCGACTACGAAGCCGATGCACAGGTCGGCGGCAAAATCGCCCAGATCGGCTCGCGTCTGGTCGATGCGGCCGCCGCCAAGATCGCCGATGAGTTCTTCAAGACCTTCGAGACCAAGCTGACCGAGACCGCTGCCGCCGATGCGGCCGATGCGGCCGAGGCGGCCAGCATGGCGCAGGCAAGCGCCGGCCAGACTCCTTCGGCCGCAGCCTCGACAGCGCACGGGGCTGCCGATGCACACCATGACCCTTCGCACGGAGCCGATGCACATCATGGCGGCCACGAGCCGGCTGCGCCGTCTGCCGGGTCGGACACGCGCGGCTGGCAGATCGGCTTTATCGTGCTGATTGCCGCCGCTGCACTGATCGCTTACCTGGTGCGCTGAGCGACTGCGCAAGCACCGCACCAGGCGCTCTCCTTCAACGTTCTATCGGACCTGACCCCATGGACAGCCTCGATCTGCAAGTGCTCGCACAGGCCCGCGACTGGGTCAAAGCCGGCCACCCGGCCTGGCTGG
>CAMCXH010000021.1 GCA_945883285.1 Bordetella parapertussis
GAGTCGTGCGGCCGCTTCAAAGAGGCGGGCGGTCTTGTAGCGGATGACCTGCAGATAGCGCGCCTCATCGACATCCGGGTCATTGCAGTTCATGAGCTGCAGCACTTCGCCCTCGGCAATGATGTTGGTGGCATCGCCCAGGATCCGCATGACCGCCATGCGGTCGACCTCGACCATCATCTGGAAGGCACGCGAGTAGAGGAAATCGCCCACCAGTACCGAGGCAGCGTTGCCGAAGCTGGCGTTGGCGGTCTGGCGACCGCGCCGCAGCGCTGATTCGTCGACCACATCGTCATGCAGCAGCGTTGCGGTGTGGATGAATTCGATCACCGCGGCCAGCAGCACATGGTGGGATTCGCCGCGCCGCGATTCGCCATAGCCCAGCCCGCGCGCAAAGAGCAGCACCAGGATCGGCCGCAGGCGTTTGCCGCCCGAACCGATGATGTAGCTGCCGATGGTGTTGACCAGTTCAACCTCGGACCTCAGCCGCTGGCCGATGGTTCGATCGACCTCGAGCAGGTCGGCGGCAATATCTTCTGGCAGGGAGAAGGCTGGCACGATGGGAGCGTCGGATAGCGTCGAGTCGAGTATAGCGATTCGTGCGACTGACGGTCGGCTACTTGACCCATAAGGCCAGATTTCGTATTATTTCGGGTTCCCTGCCCGACAAGATGTCGTTGACCCTCTGGTCATGTGCGTTGACCCGGGTCAAGCAGGCAGTGCCCAACTTCAGAGGTTCCAACATGTACGCGGTCATCAAAACCGGCGGCAAGCAGTACAAAGTGTCGGCTGGTGAAAAACTCAAGGTCGAACAGCTGGCCGCCGATGTCGGCGCCGAGCTCGTGATCGATCAGGTGCTGGCAGTGGGCAGCGGCGATCAGTTCGCCATCGGTTCACCGCTCGTCTCCGGCGCATCGGTGTCGGTGACCGTGCTGTCGCATGGCCGTGGCGACAAGGTTCGCATCTTCAAGATGCGCCGTCGCAAGCATTACCAGAAACGCCAGGGCCATCGCCAGAACTACACCGAACTGTTCATCGGCAAGATCGCCTCCGAGCTGGGTTCGGTCAATGCCGAGCTGCCGCAAACGGCTGCCTGACAACCCAGTCTGATCATGTCAGTCGGGCCGATTCACCCGACCCGATTCACCCGACCCGATTCACCGAAACGAGTAATTCACCATGGCACAGAAAAAAGGCGGCGGCTCAACCCGCAACGGCCGCGATTCCGAATCGAAACGACTCGGCGTGAAGATCTACGGCAGCGAAGCCATCAATGCCGGCTCGATCATCGTTCGCCAGCGCGGCACGACCTTCCATCCCGGCCTGAATGTCGGCATCGGCAAGGATCACACGCTGTTTGCACTCATCGACGGCCATGTCCGGTTCGCGATCAAGGGCCCGCTGCGCCGCCAGACGGTCAACGTCGACCCTGCGGTCTGAAAGACGTCGATCAGACGCCCGTCCTGCTGCTCGAAGCTGCCGCTCTGATGGCTGGTGCGGCGATTCTGCAGCTTTCGGCGATTGTGCGATCAAGCGCGCGACAACCGCTCAGTGGCAGATCACGGTTCTTTTGAGGCCCCGCCCCCGCGGGGCCTTTGCATTTCGCAGGTCGCATGGAAGCCTTTCTGATTTCAACCGGCATCGTCGCCCTCGCCGAAATGGGCGACAAGACCCAATTGCTGGCGCTGCTGCTGGCGGCGAGGTTTCAGCGACCCTGGCTGATCATCGCCGGCATTTTTTTCGCAACCATTCTTAACCACGCGGTGGCCGGTGCGGTCGGCGCCTGGGTTCAGCAACAGCTCGGGGCCGATGTGCTGCGCTGGGTGCTGGGCCTGTCCTTTCTGGCGATGGCAGCCTGGATGCTGGTGCCCGACAAGCTTGACGACGATGGCAGCACGACGAATCACGGGCGCTTCGGTGTGTTTGGTACGACCGTGATCGTGTTCTTTCTGGCTGAGATGGGCGACAAGACTCAGATCGCGACGGTCGCGCTGGCCGCGCGTTACGATGCACTGATATCGGTCGTGGCCGGTACCACGCTGGGCATGATGCTGGCCAACGCGCCGGTCGTGCTGCTGGGCGACAAGATCACCCGCAAGATTCCGATTACGCTGGTTCATCGGGTGGCGGCCGGAATCTTTGCGGTGCTGGGTGTGCTGGTGCTGCTCAATGTCGGCAGCTTCGTGTGAGCGCACCGATCCGAAGGGGATGAGATGAAATTCATCGATGAGGCACGAATCGAAGTCTTTGCCGGCAATGGCGGCAAGGGCGCGGTGGCATTTCGCCGCGAGAAGTTCATCCCCAAAGGTGGGCCCAGCGGCGGTGACGGCGGGCGCGGCGGCTCGATCTGGGCGATTGCCGACATCAATATCAACACCCTGATCGACTATCGCTATGCCCGCATGCATCGGGCCCGCAATGGCGAGGCAGGGCGCGGCTCCGATCAATACGGCAAGGGCGCAGACGATATCGTGCTGCGCATGCCGGTTGGCACTCAGATACTGGACGAACTGACTGGTGAGCTTGTCACCGACCTCACAGCGCACGGCCAGCGCGCTCTGATCGCTCAGGGCGGCAATGGTGGCCTGGGCAATCTTCATTTCAAGTCGAGCACCAATCGCGCGCCGCGTCAGTCAACGCCCGGCACCGAGGGCCAGGAGCGCACGCTGCGTCTGGAACTCAAGGTGCTGGCCGATGTCGGCCTGCTCGGGATGCCTAATGCCGGCAAGTCGACCTTCATCGCCAAGGTCTCCAATGCCCGACCCAAGATTGCCGACTATCCCTTCACCACCTTGCATCCCAATCTCGGCGTGGTGCGGGTGGCCGATGAAAAAAGTTTCGTCATTGCCGATGTGCCGGGGCTGATCGAAGGGGCTGCCGAAGGCGCAGGTCTGGGGCATCAGTTCCTGCGCCATCTTCAGCGCACCCGATTGCTGTTGCATATGGTCGATCTGTCGGTCTTCGATACCGACCGCGATCCGGTGGCCGAGGTCAGGGCGCTGGTCAAGGAGCTGCGCAAGTACGATCAGGCGCTCTACGAAAAACCGCGCTGGGTCGTGCTCAACAAGCTCGATGCACTCGATGGCCAGCCGGGCGAACGCGGTACGCAGCGTGCCGCGGTCATATCGGCCTTCAAGAAGCGCCTGCGCTTTGCCGGGCCGGTCTTCGAGATTTCAGCGCTTACCGGCGAGGGCTGCACCGAGTTGTGCCAGGCGATCTACGCCCACCTCGAGCTGCATCGCGAGCGCCCTGCCGAGCCGGCCGAGCGCGATCCCCGCTTTGATGTCGCTCCCGATTTTCGATGATGAATTCGCCTGATGCCGATCATTCAATGGGCGACGTGTCCCTGAGCGACGTGTCCCTGGGCGGTGCCTCCATCGTTCGCGATGCCCGTCGTCTGGTCGTGAAGGTCGGCTCGGCCCTGGTCACCAACGAAGGCCGGGGCCTGGACCCGCAGGCGATTTCGATCTGGGGCGAGCAGATCGCCCAGCTGCGTACGCTCGGCAAGGAAGTCGTGATGGTCTCGTCGGGTGCGATCGCCGAGGGCATCAAGCGCCTGGGCTGGCAGCAGCGACCCAGTGAGATCCACGAACTGCAGGCGGCGGCTGCGGTCGGCCAGATGGGGCTGGCGCAGGTCTATGAGTCGTGTTTTCGCACCCATGGGCTGCAGACCGCGCAAATCCTGCTGACCAATGAAGATCTTGCCGATCGCACGCGTTATCTGAACGCGCGCTCGACCCTTCTGACACTGCTCGGTCTGGGTGTCGTGCCGATCATCAACGAGAACGACACCGTGGTGACCGACGAGATCAAGGTCGGCGACAACGACACGCTGGGTGCGCTGGTGGTCAATCTGATCGATGCCGATGTGCTGATCATCCTGACCGATCAGCAGGGGCTCTATACCGCCGATCCGCGCCGCGATCCGGCTGCCACACTGATGAGTCGCGTGATGGCTGGTGATCCGGCACTTGAAGCCATGGCTGGTGGTGCCGGTTCGTCGATCGGTCGCGGCGGCATGATCACCAAGGTGCTGGCGGCCAAGCGGGCGGCCCACGGTGGGGCTTCAAGCGTGGTCTGCTCCGGGCGTGAGCCCGATGTTCTGTTGCGGCTGGCGCGGGGCGAGGCGGTTGGCACCGCTTTCATTGCTCAGACGCCGCGGCTGGCCGCCCGCAAGCAGTGGCTGGCCGATCATCTGCAGTTGCGGGGCGCGGTGCGCCTCGATCACGGCGCGGTGTCGGCCTTGTGCGACGGCGGCAAGAGCCTGCTGCCGATCGGTGTCCTCGAGGTGAGCGGCGAGTTCGAGCGCGGCGAAATGGTCGCCATCCTCGATCAGGAAGGCCGCGAGATCGCCCGTGGCCTGACCAACTACGGTGGGGCAGACGCCCGTCTCATCGCCGGTCGGCCTTCGAGCGAGATCGAATCCCTGCTCGGATTCGTCGAAGAGCCGGAGTTGGTCCATCGCGATAATCTGGTGTTGCGTTGAATCTGAGGCCGACTGCCAGGATGCGCTGATCCGGGAGGAATTGGCACGGCGGCTGTGATGGCCTCTGTTACAGTCACAATTTGTTTGCAAACCCGCCGCTTAGCCCATGCACATTGCCATCGTCGAAGACGACCCGTTTCAACGCCAGTTCCTCACGATGCTCGTCGAATCCGGCGGGCATCGGGCTGCGGCCTTCGAGCGCGGGAAGGCTTTCATCGAGGCGCTCGACACTGAGACCTTCGATCTCCTGCTGCTCGACTGGATGCTTCCCGAGATGTCAGGCGATCAGATTCTCGCGGTGCTGAGACAGCGCAATGGCCTCGAGTTGCCGGTGATCGTGGTCACTGCGCGAGACAGCGAAACCGACGTGGTCACCGCACTGCGCCAGGGTGCCGACGACTACATCGTCAAACCCCCCAAGTCGCTCGAGTTGCTCGCCCGCATGGAGGCGCTGACGCGTCGCGCCCGTAATGCTCGTGTGGGCGTACTGCGAGCCGGCCCTTACGAAATCGACCGCGACCGGCGCACGGTCGCCTATCAAGGTACGCCGATCGATCTCACGCAAAAAGAATTCGATCTGGCGGTCTATCTGTTTCAGAACTCGGGCAAGCTGCTGTCGCGCGTCAAGCTGCTCGAGCAGGTCTGGGGCATTTCGTCCGAAGTCGATACCCGTACGGTCGACACCCATGTCAGCCGAGTACGCCGCAAGCTCAAGCTCGATTCGGCCGCCGGCTGGAAACTGCTGCCGGTTTACGGCTTCGGCTACCGCCTCGATTCGACCGAGCTCTGAATCGACCGAGCTCTGACTCGACCGCCTGACCGGCTCATGCGCCGGTGTATTGCGGCGGGCGCTTCTCCAGGAAGGACTTCACGCCTTCAGCATAGTCGCCCGAGGCGGCCGCCAGGGCGAACTGATCGAAATCGGCATAACTGGTGGAGCGATCGAGTGCCGCGCTGGTGGCATTGATCGACTGCTTGATCATCCGCAACTGCACTGGCGGCATGCTCGCCGCCCGCTCGGCCAGCGCCAGTGCGGCATCGAGCGCGGTGCCGGGCGCAGCAACCTCGTCGATCAGTCCCCAGTCGAGCGCCTGTTCGGCTTTGATTTTCTCGGCCAGGATGATGACGCGTTTGGCTTTCGCTGGGCCCACCAGCCGCGTGATGCGCGGCACCGCACCCCATGACAGATTCATGCCGCGCTCGATCTCCGGGACATAGAGTGTGGCGGCCCGCGAGGCCACCCGCAGGTCGCAGGCTGCAACGATCGCGGCGCCGCCCCCCACGCACCAGCCCTCAATCGCGGCAATGGTGAGTGGCTCCAGTTCTTCCCAGGCACGGCACATCTTGCCGCCGGTCTGCATCGACAGGCGCCGCTCGGCCAGTCGGGCCTCGCGGGCGCGTTGCAGTTCGGTGTCGCGCAGGTCGGCGCCCAGGCTGAAGACTTCGGCGGTGCCGGTCAGGATGACTGCCGAAACATCAGCGTCGTCGTCGAAGCTGCGCGCAGCGCGGGTGAGCTGGCGGCAGGCCTCAAGCGACAGGGCATTGCGGCCATCGCGCCGATCGAGTCTCACGATGGCGATGCGCCCGCGTCGTTCGATGCTGACAATCGCGGCGCTGGCGGATGGGGTGTTCATGGTGTCTCCCGATCGTGACTGGTTATTGTTCGCCAATTGTGAACGATGTGAACGATGTGGGTGGCGTGAACTGTGAAAACCGCGAGAGCAAACAAAAAAGGGGCCGACTCTCGTCGACCCCTTCTCGCGAAGACGATGCTCTGGATGAGCATCGTCTCGACGAACGATCAGCGGTTCATCGAGGTTCCGGTGAAGGAAGCCTCAACGCGGCGATCGGGTGCGAGGCAGGCGATCAGGTCAGCGCGGGTGCGTGCCTTGCCCTTGGCCTTGCAATCGGCTTCGGTCACTTTGAGTTGCGATTCACCGGCACCCGATGCGCTGATCGAACTCGCGGCGATGCCCTGCGAGGCAAGATAGTTCTTCACAGAGTTGGCACGCGCTTCGGAAAGCGTCTGGTTATAGGCGTCGCTGCCGAGCGGGTCGGTGTGGCCGACGATACGCACGTTGCGGATGTCGGTGATGCCAGCCTGCTTCAGCTCAGCCAGTGCGTTGTTGATCCGGTTGCGCCCGATGTCCGACAGCTCGGCACGATCGAAGGCAAACATGCCATCAGCCGAGATGTCGAAATTGCGGGTGACCGGAGCAGGGGCGGGTGCGGGCGCGGGGGCCGGCACAGGCGCCGGCACGACCGGCCGCGGCGCCACAACGACCGGCGCGGGCATCGGAGCCGGAATCGGAGCCGGCGCGACTGCCCGGGCCGGTGCGGCAACTTCCGGGACTGCGCCCAGCGGGATCTGCACACCGGCTGTGATCAGCCAGTCGCCGAAATTGCCTCTGTTCATGGCGAGGTCGTTCTGGTTGGTGTCGATGCGATAACGGGCATCGACGACGATGCGGGCCCAGTTCGTCACCGGCCACACCATGCCGACGCCGGCGCTGCCCATGAAGTTGGTCGAGCTGCCGGTACCGATGCTGGTGGCCGAGTTGCTGGCCTTGTCATTGATCGCGCCGATGCCTGCGACCAGATAGGGCTGGATGGCGCTGGCGTTGCTGAAGCCGGCACGACCCAGGAAGAACCACTGCGCGTCGAGTTCGACACTCCAGTTGTCAAACTTGTAGCCCGGGAAGTTGCCGTTGCCGTTGTAGTTCCATGACTTGGCGTTCATGGTCTCGCCGCTTGCGCGCAGCTCGATGTTCACCCACGGGTTGATCGGCTTGCCCAGTGCAAGGCCGAAACCGCGAAAGCCAGCCGACGTGTGACGGCCGCTGTCGGGCGAAATATAGGAGCCGAAGGGTGTGACATACCAGCGGTCGTCGTACCAGTTGGCTGAGCTGCGAGCGACGGTCGAGGGATAGAAGCCCGACATGACGTCAGACGTCATCGATGACACTGTCGAGGTCTGGGCAAGTGCGAGAGCAGGCAAGGCGAGCGAGGCAACGATTGCAGCCGAGGCGGCAAGTTTCATAACGATTACTCCAAAAAAATGAATGAAAAACAGAAAAGCAGGAAAACTCAGACCGACATGATTGCAGAAAAAAATTAAATTTTTCTGATGATGTAAAAAAACAAATTTTTAATGTGGACAATCGTTTCATAAAACGAGGTTCCATGACGATGTCGGCCTCGTGACAGGGGGGCGCATCAATTCGGACCCTGAGCAATCAGATTTCGCTCGGCGAGCGATAATGGGGGTTTCCACCTTTCGCCTTACGCAGCGAGTGCCCCCATGGCCCAGTATGTCTACACAATGAATCGGGTCAGCAAGACCGTCCCGCCCAAGAGAAACATCCTCAAGGACATCTCCCTCTCCTTTTTCCCTGGCGCCAAGATCGGCGTGCTGGGTGTCAACGGCTCGGGCAAATCGACCCTCCTGAAGATCATGGCCGGCGTCGATCGTGACATCGAAGGGGAGGCCGTCCCGATGCCGGGCATCAAAATCGGCTATCTCCCGCAAGAGCCTCAGCTCGATGCCGACAAGACCGTCAGAGAGGAGGTCGAAAGCGCGCTTGGCGACATCGTCTCGGCCAAACAGCGTCTGGATGAGGTCTATGCCGCCTATGCCGAGCCCGATGCCGATTTCGACAAGCTCGCGGCCGAACAGGCCGAGCTCGAGGCGGTCATTGCCACCGCCGGCGGCAACAGCCTCGATCAGCAGCTCGAGGTGGCCGCCGACGCGCTGCGCCTGCCGCCCTGGGATGCGAAGATCGGCCCGCTGTCGGGTGGCGAAAAGCGCCGCGTGGCGCTGTGCAAGCTGCTGCTGTCAAAGCCCGACATGCTGCTGCTTGACGAGCCGACCAACCACCTTGATGCAGAGAGCGTCGACTGGCTTGAGCAGTTCCTGCACCGCTTTTCGGGTACGGTCGTTGGCGTTACCCACGACCGCTATTTTCTGGACAACGCTGCCGAATGGATTCTCGAGCTCGACCGCGGCCATGGCATTCCCTGGAAGGGCAACTACAGCTCCTGGCTCGATCAGAAGCAGAACCGCCTGAAGCAGGAAGAGTCGTCCGAGTCGGCGCGCCAGAAGGCCCTCAAGAAAGAGCTCGACTGGGTTCGCCAGAATGCGAAGGGGCGCCAGGCCAAAAGCAAGGCCCGACTGCAGCGCTTCGAAGAACTCTCTTCCTATGAGTATCAGTCGCGCAACGAAACCCAGGAAATCTTCATTCCGGTCGCCGAGCGTCTGGGCAATGAAGTCATCGAGTTCAAGGGGGTCAGCAAGGCCTTCGGTGATCGACTGCTTATCGACAATCTGAGCTTCAAGGTGCCGCCCGGCGCGATCGTTGGCATCATCGGCCCCAACGGCGCCGGCAAGTCGACCATCTTTCGCATGATCACCGGGATCGAACAGCCCGATTCCGGCGAAGTGAGCATCGGCCACACCGTGCAGCTGGCCTATGTCGATCAGTCGCGCGATGCCCTGGTTGCCAACAAGAATGTCTGGGAGGAGCTCTCGGGCGGTGCCGACATCCTGACCGTGGGTCGCTTCGAGATGCAGTCGCGGGCCTATATCGGCCGCTTCAACTTCAAAGGCAGCGATCAGCAGAAGATGGTCGGCCAGCTGTCGGGCGGCGAGCGCGGCCGTCTGCATCTGGCCAAGACCCTGCTGACCGGCGGCAACGTGCTGCTGCTCGACGAACCGTCAAACGACCTCGACATCGAAACCCTTCGCGCACTCGAAGATGCGCTGCTCGAATTTGCCGGCTGCGTGATGGTGATCTCGCACGATCGCTGGTTCCTCGACCGGATTGCCACGCATATTTTGGCGGCCGAGGGCGATTCGCAATGGAACTTCTTTGACGGCAACTATCAGGAATACGAGGCCGACAAGAAGCGACGTCTGGGTGACGAGGCGGCGGCGCCGCATCGCCTGCGCTTCAAGGCGCTCAAGTAAAAAACCTGCCGTGACCCTGTCGTCATTGGCCTGATGGCGGTGTGCGATGAGCACCCGTCATCGCCATCATGTCTATGTCGTCGAGCTCGATCCGGTCGTTCTGAACGACCGGCGCTTTGCGCGTGCCAACCCCGGGCGTGATCCGACCAGGCCTTGCGTGTATGTCGGCATGACTGGTCTGACGCCCGAGCTGCGTTTTGCCCGCCACAAGGCGGGTATCAAGGCGAATCGATTCGTCTTTGAGCATGGTCTGCGGCTGCTGCCGCAGCTCTACGCCTGGGCCAATCCGATGCCCTATGAGGCGGCCTGTGAGATGGAAATTGAACTGGCCAACGGCCTGCGGTCCGAGGGATTTTCAGTCTGGCAGGCCTGACGCCACATTGTCCCTGGCCGGTAAAATTCATTTTTACCCATCAGGGGCACGGTATGCCGGTTCGGCTGCGACCACGTGGCGTCAGTCTGCGCGTCCTGCTTGCCGGGCTGCCCATTCTGGCCGTGCTGCCGCTGCTGGCGTTCTCGCTCTTGCTGCTCTACATCGTCTGGCAAAGCAGCAACGACAATGCCCACCGTGATCTCAGCCAGACAGTCGATACGCTGGCGGTCGCGGTCGATCGCGAACTGGCGGGCCTGACCCGCGAGTTGCGTTTGTTAGGTGATTTTCCGCCACTCGATACCCACGACATGGCGGTTTTCTATCGCTATTCGCACGAGCTGGTCGCACGCAAGGAGGGCTGGGACAGCATCGTTGCGGTCGAGCTCGACGGCACGGTGCTGATGAATACCGACAAGCCGCTGGGCAGCGAGTTGGCACCGATCAACCAGCCGCATGTGAAAAAGGCCATCGAGTCTCGCGTGCCGGTGCTGTCGAACATCTATCGGGACCAGTATTCGGGCAAGCAGCTGATCTCGATTGCGGTGCCGATTCCGCGTGGCGGTGCGGTGCGCTGGGTCCTCGAAGGCCGGATCGACCCGGACAGTCTGTCGCGAATCATCGCCCGGGGGCTTGGCCCCGGCACCACCGCACTGATTGCAGACGGCAACAATCTCGCCGCTGCCCGCAGCCGTGATTTCGCCGCCTATTTCGGCAACCCGATTGCGCACGGCTTTCGGGACCTGATGGACAGCGAGCCGGTCAATGGCGTCGGCAGCGGTATCTCGGCCGACGGGGTGGAAGTGCTGGTGGCCTGGCGGCGGCTGCAGGGGGTTTGGACGGTAGCGGTCTTTGAGCCGATGGCACTGCGCGACGAGCCCTTGCAACGGTCGATCAATACCCTGCTGGCCTTCGGTGCGGTGGTGCTCACGATTGGTCTGCTGAGCAGCCTGCTGCTTGGCAAGCGCATCCGGCAGGCGATTGCGCAGGTGGCCGAGGATGCGCACGGGCTGGCGCAGGGTGAGGCGCTGCCGCGTCGGCTGTCGAAGATCACCGAGGTCGCGGCGATGTTCGAGTCGCTGACTGACGCCGGCCGTATCCAGATCGACAGCAACCGCGAGCGAGCGCAGACCCACGATGCTCTGAAGGTGAGCGGTGAGCGTCTGAAGCTCGCCCTCGACGCGACCGAAGCAGGCGTCTTCGACTGGGATCTGATCAAGGACAAGGTCGAATGGGGTGAGCGTTCGCTCGACCTTTTCGGACTGCCGCCCGATACGCCGCCTGAGTTGGGTGCGCTGATCAGGCGGATCCCTGACGACGAGCGAGCGCGGGTTGCTGCTGCCATCGACGCCGCCATCGCTGGCGTCGACCTCGGACGACTGAGTCTCGAGTTCAGTGTGATGTCGCCTGAAAAGGGGCGGCGCTGGATCGAAATGCGGGCGATGGTGCATTTCGATGTGATCGCCCGGCAACTGCGGGCAAAGCGCCTGATCGGGGTCTTCGTCGACCAGACCGAGCGACATGAAGGGCTCGATCTGCTTCGCGAAGCCGATCGCCGCAAGGATGAGTTCCTCGCGATGCTGGCCCATGAGCTTCGTAACCCGCTGGCGCCGATGCGCAATGCCGCGAGCCTGCTCTCCAGAACCCTTGCGCCCGAGTCAACGCAATGGCGGGCGGTGCAGATGCTTGATCGACAGGTCACTCATATGACCCGACTGGTCAATGATCTGCTCGATGTCTCGCGCATCTCGCAGGGCAAGATCGAACTGCGCCTGGAGCCGATCAGGCTCGGCCCGGTGGTGCAGGGAGCGGTCGACGCGGTACACGCGCAGGTCGACGAACGACACCAGAGGCTGACGGTCAAGATGCCTCACCCCGAGGCAGTCATCGAAGCCGACAGCGTGCGCATCGCGCAGGTCCTCGAAAATCTGCTCTCGAACGCGAGCAAATACACACCGCCCGAGGGCGCTATCAGCATCAATGTCGAGACGCAGGGCGACGAAGTGGTGATCCGGGTCGGCGATACCGGCATCGGCATCGCCCCCGGCCAGCTCACCAATGTCTTCGAGATGTTCACCCAGATCGATGCCACGCTCGATCGGGCGCAGGGCGGGCTGGGCATCGGCCTGTCGCTGGTCAAGCGGCTGGTCGAGCTGCATGGCGGCACGGTGGCGGTCACCAGCGAAGGGCTGGGGCATGGCAGCTGCTTCGAAGTGAGATTGCCGCGCAGTGACAGGGCGGCAGTCGCCTGAAGGTCGGATCGAGGTGTTGGGTCGATGTATTGAGTCGATGTCTTGGGTCGGCGGTTCGCCTTTGCTTCGCCGGCAGTGCATCATCTCGCCCGGCAAACCACTTTTACGACTCAAGGAGCACAGGCATGACCACGGCAGACTTTCGTTGCGCCCACCGCTGGGCCTTTCCGAAATGGGGTGAAGCGCTCGAGCTTCAGGAGGATCAGCTGACCGCACCGGTCGGGCGCGAGGTGACGGTCAAGGTCACGCATTGCGGCATGTGCCACTCCGATCTGCATATCCAGGCCGGCGGCTTTGATATGGGCGGCGGCAAGCTGTCGTCGCTCGAGCGTTCGGGCGTGAAACTGCCGGTGACCATGGGTCATGAGATCGGCGGCGAAGTGGTCGAGATCGGCCCGGATGTCACCGACGTCAAGGTCGGCGATCGGGTGGTGGTCTATCCCTGGCTGGGTTGCGGCGAATGCCCGACCTGCCTCGGCGGCAACGACCATCTGTGCAACCGCGCTGCCCGCAATCTCGGCCTGCAATTGCCCGGCGGCTATGCCGACCTGGTGCGCGTGCCGCACGACCGCTATCTGGTGCCGATCGGCACGCTCGACCCAGCCCGCGCGGCCACCTTCGCCTGCGCCGGCATCACCGCCTTCGGTGCGATCCGCAAGCTGCCCGAGGCCACCGCCGATGAATGGATCGCGGTGATCGGCTGTGGCGGCGTCGGCATGACCGCAGTCGCCTTGCTGTCGCAGATGACCAAGGCCAAGGTGATCGCGATTGACCCGGACGCCGGCAAGCGCGAGACCGCGCAGAAATACGGCGCGGCGATGGTGGTCGATCCGGCGGCGGCTGACGCCGGGCGCTCGATCGTCAAGGCCACCGGTGGTGCGGTGCGCGGGGTGATCGACTTCGTGGGCGCAGAAAGCACCTCGGCGATGGGAGTCTCGATCGTCGGCAAGGGCGGCACGCTGGTGATCGTGGGCCTCTTCGGTGGCGAATTCAAATGCCCGCTGCCGATGTTCCCGTTCAAGTCGATGACCGTGGTCGGCTCGTATGTCTCGGGTCTGAACGAACTGCGCGATCTGGTGGCACTTGCCCAGCGTGTGTCACTGCCCGAGATCCCGCTCACCATGCGGCCTCTGGCGCAGGTCAACCAGTCGCTGGAAGACCTGACCGCGGGTCGCGTGGTGGGACGGGTGGTGCTGACGCCCTGATCAGAGCCGCTCGAAGACGGTGGCGATGCCCTGGCCGCCACCGATGCACATCGTCACCAGGGCATAACGCCCATTGATGCGATGCAGTTCGTGGATGGCCTTGGTGGCGATGATCGCGCCGGTGGCACCGATCGGGTGACCCAGCGAGATGCCGCTGCCATTGGGGTTGACCTTGGCCGGATCCAGGCCAAGCTCGCGGGTCACTGCGCAGGCTTGGGCGGCGAAGGCCTCGTTCGATTCGATCACATCGAGCTGCGCGGTGCTCAGGCCGGCGCGCTCGAGCGCCAGGCGCGAGGCCGGCACCGGGCCGATGCCCATGATCTTCGGATCAACGCCGGCATGGCCGTAGGCCATCAGACGCGCGAGTGGTTTGAGGCCGGCTTTCTCGGCGGCTGAGCGCTCCATCAGCACCAGGGCGGCGGCGGCATCGTTGATGCCCGAGGCATTGCCGGCGGTGACCGTGCCGTTCTCTTTGACGAACACCGGCTTGAGCTTGGCGAGGTCGTCGATGGTGGCGCCATGACGCACATGCTCGTCGGTGTCGAAGACGATGGTGCCCTTGCGTGAGGGCAACTCGATCGGGACGATCTGGTCCTTGAAGTAGCCGGCATTGACCGCCGCCGAGGCGCGGCGATGGCTCTCGAGTGCCAGGCCGTCCTGGTCCTGGCGCGTCACCTTGTATTTGGCTGCGACATTTTCGGCGGTCACGCCCATGTGGATCACATCGAAGGGATCGTGCAGGGCACCGACCATCATGTCGATGGTCTTGACGTCGCCCATGCGGGCGCCCCAGCGGGCCGACGGCATCAGATAGGGGCCGCGGCTCATCGATTCGGCGCCGCCGCCGATGGCAGCGTCGGTGTCGCCCAGCAGGATGCTCTGGGCGGCCGAGACGATCGCCTGCAGGCCGCTGCCGCACAGGCGGTTGACGTTCATCGCGGTCACCCCCTCGGACAGGCCGCCGTCGAGCGCTGCCACGCGCGAGAGGTACATGTCGCGCGGCTCGGTGTTGATCACATGACCGAAGGACACATGACCGATGCGATCGGGCGCAATGCCGGCACGGGCCACGGCCGCGCGCACGACGGCGGCGGCGAGTTGGGTGGGGGGAATGTCCTTCAGACTGCCGCCAAAGGTGCCGATGGCGGTCCTGACCGCGCTGACGACAACAACTTCACGCATGGGAGAGCTCCTTGGGTCGATGGGAAACCGCGATTATCCGTCAGCTTCGCGGGCTATCATCGCGAGAAATGTCAAAGGAGACGCCATGCAAACCGGTCCTCAGTCCGAAGCTCAGTCGGGTCCTCAGTCAGGTCCTCAGTCAGGTCCTGAGCTCGATCCTCAGGTGCGTGATCTGCTCGCATTGTTCGCCGGCCGCCCCGCGATCAACACCCTGCCGGTCGATGTCGCCCGGCGCGGCTTTGCCAAGTCGATGGCCGATCTGGTGCCGGTGCCGCCCGAGCCGGTTGGCGTTGACCGCCTGATCGACGGACCCGGCGGCCCCCTGCCGGTGCGCGTCTACCGCCCGGCCGGTGCGGGTGCGCAACCCCTGCCGATCATCCTGTTCTTTCATGGCGGCGGCTGGGTGGTCTGCGATGTCCAGACCCACGACGGCACCGCCCGCAGACTGAGCGCCGGCGCCAATGCGGTGGTGGTCTCGGTTGATTATCGGCTCGCGCCCGAGCATCGCTTTCCGGCCGCGCCCGATGACTGCGTCGCGGCCACGCGCTGGGCGATGGCCCATGCCGCCGAGCTCGGTGGCGACGCCTCGCGGGTGATCGTGGCCGGCGACAGTGCCGGCGGCAATCTGGCTGCTGCGGTGGCGCTCAGCCTGCGCGACGCCGGTGGCCCGGCGCTGGCCGGTCAGTTGCTGCTCTATCCGGTGACTGCGCATCACACCTCGCAGTTTGGCTCCTACAGCGAGTTTGAAAGCGGTTTTGGCCTGACCCGCGATGCGATGGTCTGGTTCTGGGATCACTATCTCGGCGCCGCGCTGGATGCCGATGCCGCCCGCAGCCTGTCGCCGCTGGCCGCACCGCTGCTGGCGACCGACCTGCGCGGCCTGCCGCCGGCACTCGTCCTGACCGCCGCGGTCGATGTGCTGCGCGACGAAGGTGAGGCCTATGGCGTGCGTCTGCGTGAGGCCGGGGTCAACACCGAGATCGCACGCTGCGCCGGCATGCATCACGGTTTCTTCAGCTATGGCGGCGTGCTCGATGGTGCCGATCGGGCGATGGCCCAGGCCTGCGCCTGGATCGGCTCGCTGCCGCGCGTCTGACATGACCGGCCCCACCGAAGCACGCGAGTCGGGGCCGGCTCAGGCGGTCGTCCTGCGCGAGGACGAGATCGAGTTCACCGCCATCCGGGCGCAGGGCGCCGGCGGACAGAACGTCAACAAGGTCTCGAATGCCATCCATCTGCGCTTCGATGTGATGGCCTCGTCATTGCCCGAGGCGGTCAAGGCGCGGCTGCTGGCGCGCGCCGATGCCCGGATCAGCGACGAGGGCGTGGTGGTGATCAAGGCGCAGCGATTTCGCAGCCTCGAGAAGAATCGCGCGGATGCGGTCGACCGGCTGCAAGCCATGGTCGATGCTGCGGCCACGGTGGCGCCCGAGCGCCGTGCGACCCGCCCGACCGCAGGCGCCAAACGCAAGCGGGTCGATGAGAAGGTGCTGCGCGGCAAGGTCAAGGCGCTGCGCGGGCGGGTCGAGGGCTGAGCGGGTTGACGGCGTCGTCAGTGCGCTCGAGCTGGTTTCAGCGCCGGCGTTCGGGTTCAGACAGCGTGCGCAGGAAAGCGATCAGATCGGCCGACTGTTGTGCATCCAGACGCAGCGGTCGCAACAGCGATTCGCCGTCGGCATGCAGGCGTTCAAGGTCGATTTCCGAGTAGTGGCGCACGACATCGGCCAGGGCTGGCAGGCTGCCGTCGTGACCGTAGGGTGCGGTCAGCACGGCAGCGCGCAGGCCGGGTACCCTGAATTCGCCGAAATTGCGGTGAGCCGGGGCGAGGTGACGGGTGCGCACGGCGGGGTCGTCAGCCGGATCGACAATCGGATCAATGTATCGCCCGAGCCGGTTGTAGGGATCGGTCAGCACCGCCTTGACGCCGGCGTGGCGCCCCGGATCGGGCCGGCTGGCCTCGACCATAAAGGGCCGGCCGATGTCATGGAATTCGCCGTTACTGAAGGCCGGCCCGACATGGCAGAGGTTGCACCGGCCTTGGCCCACGAAAAGCTGCAGACCGCGCAAGGCATCGCTCGGATAGTCGGCGGTGGCGGCGAGGTCCCCGCGTGCCAGGGCGTCGCGCAGGGTGTCGAAGCGGGTTCGTGGCGTCTCGAGGGTTTCGAGGTAGGCGGCCAGGGCTTTGGCGATGTCGATGCGCAGGCGGCTCGGATCGGGGTTGGGGACGAGCATTCGATAGCGCGATGACAGGTCGGGGTCGCCGGCCATGAGCGCGGCCAGCGCAGAGGGCCCGGCGCCCATCTCGCGGTCATCGCCGAGTGGGCGCAGCACAAAGGCCCAGAGCGAATCGGCTGCACCGTCCCAGCCGAACCAGTACTGCAGCCGGACATCGAGCAGGCCCTGGGCATTGCGGTCGAGCGGCCCGCCGTGGGCGGCGACGCTGCGCGCGAGGCCATCGGCAAAGCCGCGCTCGGGCTGATGGCAGCTGATGCAGGCGCGCTTGCCGTCGGCCGACAGGCGCGGGTCGGCAAAGAGCCGGCGGCCGAGTTCGATCGCGTCCGGTTGGCCCGAGAAGCGGTTGCCCGGATCGGGCGTGAAGGCGACCGGCCAGGGGCCATGCGAAACGATGGCTGCAATGTCGTCGCGCGAGAGCGTGGGCGGCGGTGCGGTGCCAACCGACCGGCACGCCGACAGCACGACCAGCGCGCCCAGCGAGATCGCCAGCAGGGTCGTCGCGGTCAATCGCCGCAGGCCGCCGCGCATCGCGTCAGCGCACCGTGAGGTCCTGGGTCAGGCGCAGCGGGCGGCCGTCGGCCTGCATCTCGAAGACCAGCTGCCAGCGCCCGGGCATGTGAAAGACCAGACCGTCGGCCCGCATCAGGGTCGTCGGCCGACCGGTGAGCGAGGGTCGGTAGTTCATGCCGTGCTGATGCTCGGGCATCCAGGCATCGACCTGCAGACGGTCGATGGCGGTGCTCGCACTGCGCGGACAGACTTCGAATTCGACCGAAAACGGCTTGCCGACCACGATCGGCTGGGGCTGGGCGCGCCAGGCGATGTCGACACCGGGGCCGGTGATCAGACCGCTGCGCAGCATGGCGGTTGCGGTGTTGTCGGCACTGACCGTCGGCATGGCAAGGGTGGTCGGGCAAGTTGCGCGCGGTGCGCCGGATGGGTTGCTGCCGGCAACCGCTGCAGCCGGCGTGGCCACGCCGCTGCTCGCAATGCGCCAGGCATCGGGCCTGGGCCCGGTGGCCAGCATCGCCTCGGCATTGCGATAGGCGATACGCTCGGCAAGCTCGGGCGGCAACTCGGCCAGCCAGGTGCGGGCCCAGGCGGCATGCTCGGTGACATACCACCAGCGTTCGGGGGCGAAGGTATCGGTGCCCAGCATGAAGCGATCGGGGAAGGCATCGAAGGCGTCGCGCCAGGCCGGGTTCACCTTGCCGCCGCTGGCCGGGTCGCTGCGAAAGGCCAGGTCGGCCCACAGCGCCGGATGGCGCCCCAGCAGTGCCTTGACATCGGCGGGTGCCGCAAAGCCGCCGTGGGCCCACAGGATGCGGGCCTTTGGGTCCTGGCGAAAAACCCGTTCGACCGCCTCGGCGTCGCCATGCAGATGCAGCAGCAGGCCGTTGTCGCGGGCGAGCTCGACCACCCGCCGCATCACCGGGAGATCGGCATCGGCACCGTAGACATGGAACTCGCCGATCGCGGCATAGCGGTAGCGCGCCAGGCGCGACTCGAGGTGCGCAACGATTGTGGGGTCGCGCACCCAGGTGCCGATCTCGCTGCGCGTGCGATAGGGGCGCAGCGAGGGCACGATCAGGTCGGGGGCTTCGTTGAAAAGCAGCTGCGTGCCGTCGTCGGATGAGCTCGACACCATGGCGCGGCGCAGCCCCGCCTTGCGCAGCAGGCCGACCGCCTCGCGAGGCGGGATGGCCTGCACCGCGTCCTGGCTGTAGTGGATGTGGGCATCGAAGATCGGCAGTTCGGCGGCCCGCGTGTGGGGGCTCGCCAGCAGGCTGAGGACCGTACCGATCGCAAGCAGCAGGGCGAGGATGATGCCCGTTGATGAGCGCGGCGCAGTCTGTGCGTCGCAGGCCAGGGTGATGATCGGCGCAGTCGGGGTCATGAGCGATGCCTTGGTGCAGAAAGGGTCGATGCGTCAGTGCATCGGCAGGGCATCTCCCGAAGCGAGCGATGCCGGCCAACGTCTGGCGATCATAAGGTACAGGGCCGGCAACACGATCAGGGTGAGCAAGGTGGCGCTCACCAGACCGCCGATCACCACCACCGCGAGCGGGCGCTGCATGGTCATCGACCTGTCTCGTGCAGACCTCACATCACCGCGCCGAGGTACCACGGCACGAACTCCTCCTGCCCCATGCCGAGCGCTTCGCTGCGGCTGGCCTGCCCCGAGGCCACGCGCAGGATCGTCTCGAAGATCTCGCGGCCTTTTTCCTGGACGGTGACCGTGCCGTCGATGATGCCGCCGCAGTTGATGTCCATGTCGTCCGACATCCGCTCAAAGAGCACGGTATTGGTGGCGAGCTTGATCGACGGGCTCGGCCGGCAGCCATAGACCGAGCCGCGCCCGGTGGTAAAGCACACCAGATTGGCGCCGCCCGCGACCTGGCCGGTGGCCGACACCGGGTCATAGCCCGGGGTGTCCATGTAGACGAAGCCCTTGGCACTGACCGCTTCGGCGTACTCATACACATCGACCAGATTGGTGGTGCCGCCCTTGGCCACCGCGCCCAGCGATTTTTCGAGGATGGTGGTCAGGCCGCCCGCCTTGTTACCCGGCGTGGGGTTGTTGTCCATGCTGCCTTCGTTGCGCTCGCAATACGACTCCCACCAGCGGATGCGCGCGATCAGCTTGTCGGCCACTGCCTGCGACACCGCGCGTCGGGTGAGCAGGTGCTCGGCGCCATAGATTTCGGGGGTTTCCGACAGGATCACCGTGCCGCCGTGGGCCACCAGCAAGTCGCAGGCCGCGCCAAGCGCCGGGTTGGCGGTGATGCCCGAGTAGCCGTCTGACCCGCCGCATTGCAGGCCGATGGTGAGATGGCTCGCAGGCACCTGGGTGCGCTGCAGCGAATTGGCCTGCGGCAGCATCGATTCGACCGCGGCAATTGCAGCCGCCACCGTCTTGCGGGTGCCACCTTCGGTCTGGATTACCAGTGGCTTCAGCAGCGGCGACTCATCAAGCTGCTGTGCGGCAAAGAGCGCATCCATCTGATTGGCTTCGCAGCCCAGGCCGATGATCACCACGCCGGCGAAATTGGCGTGCCGCGCATAGCCGGCAATGGTTCGGCGCAGCAGATCCATGCCCTTGCCGTTGGAGTCCATGCCACAGCCCACGCTGTGGGTGATCGGCACGATGCCGTCGACATTCGGCCAGGCCGCGAGCCGCTCGGGCGTGAAATGCGCGGCGACAAATTTCGAGACACTCGCCGAGCAGTTCACGGTCGAGATCACGCCGATGTAGTTGCGGGTCGCCACCCGGCCATCGGGGCGCCGATAACCCATGAAACTGGCCGGTTCACTCACGGTGGCGGTGGGCTTCACATCGACACCGACCGCATAGTCGCGCTCGAAGGTCTCGAAGGCCAGGTTGTGGGTATGCACATGCTGGCCGGCGGCGATGTCGTCGATCGCAAAGCCGATGATCTGCCCGTAGCGGCGCACCGGCTCGCCGCGCGCGATCGCGCGGGTGGCCAGTTTGTGCCCGGCCGGAATGGGTTCGATGCACACCAGGTTTTCGTCGGCCAGGCGCGCACCGGCCGCGAGCGGGCGCGCGGCAATCACCACGTCGTCGCCAGGATGAAGACGCAGCACCGGTTTGCGGATCAGTGAAAGGGTGGTCATGGCGGCGGGCAGGTCGATGGAGATGGCCTCACGTTACCATCGCGGGTTGCTTGCTCAGTCGGCCGGGCAGCGCATTCAGACTCATCCATTTCGAGGAAGACACGCCATGGAACTGCCCATCAATGCCTTCAAGCATGCGCTGGCCGCCGGCAAGCCGCAGATCGGCCTGTGGTCGAGCCTGTCCTCGCATCTCACGGTCGAGCTGATCGCAGGCGCCGGCTTCGACTGGATCCTGCTCGATATGGAACACGCGCCCAACGATCTGGAGTCGATTCATACCCAGTTGCAGGCAGCTTCGGCCTATCCGACCCAGCCGGTGGTGCGGGTGCCCTGGAACGACATGGTGATGCTCAAGCGGGTGCTCGATGTCGGTGCGCAGACCGTGCTGATTCCAATGATCGACACACCCGAGCAGGCACGCGAAGCGGTGTCCTATACCCGCTATCCGCCCAAGGGCGTGCGCGGCATGGGCGGCACGACCCGCGCCACGCGTTATGGGCGCATCAAAAACTATCCGCAGGTGGTCGAGCGCGAACTGTGCGTGCTGCTGCAGGTCGAGACCGCGCAGGCACTCGACAACATCGAGGCGATTGCGGCGGTCGACGGCGTCGACGGTATCTTCATCGGGCCGGCCGATCTGCATGCTTCTTTCGGTCATGCCGGCGAAGGGCATCATCCCGAAGTCTGGCCGAAGATCGAAGACGCCATGCGGCGCATCCGTGCGGCCGGCAAGGCGCCGGGCTTTCTCACGCCGGTCGAGGCCGATTCGCGGCGCATCCTCGAGGTGGGCGGGCTTTTCGTTGCGGTCGGCACCGATGCCAATCTGCTGATGCGCGGCGCTGATGCATTGTGCGCGCGTTTCAGGACCGGTTACGGCGCCTGAACAAGCGCCTCAGAAAATATCCGGCTCGGCCACCGGCGCGCCGAAGCTGGTCTCCAGAAAATCGAAGTCGCAGCCCTGGTCGGCCTGCAGGATGTGCTTGCTGAAGATCCATCCGTAGCCCCGCTCATAGCGCTTGGCCGGCGGCGTCCAGGCTGCCCGCCGCACTGCGAGTTCCTCGTCGCTGACCTCCAGATGAATTGTTCGCGCCGGGACATCGACACTGATCAGATCGCCGGTTTTTACAAGCGCCAGCGGCCCGCCGATAAAGGCCTCGGGCGAGCAGTGCAGCATGCACGCGCCATAGCTTGTGCCGCTCATGCGCGCATCCGACAGGCGCAGCATGTCGCGCACACCCTGCTTCACCAGTTTGGTCGGTATCGGCAGCATGCCCCACTCGGGCATGCCCGGGCCGCCCAGCGGGCCGGCATTGCGCAGCACCAGGATGTCGTTGGCGTTCACATCGAGATCGGGGTCGTCGACCGCCTTTTTCATCGCGGGATAGTCGTCGAATACCAGGGCGCGTCCGGTGTGCTTGAGCAGGTGCGGCGCGCAGGCGCTTGGCTTGATTACCACGCCATCCGGGGCGAGGTTGCCGCGCAGCACGGCGAGTGCGCCTTCGGCATAGATCGGATCTGCCAAGGGTCGGATCACATCGTCGTTGAAGACCTCGGCCCGCGAAATGTTCTCGCCGACCGACTGGCCGTTGACCGTGAGCACCGTGAGGGCGAGATGCTGCTCGATGCGCTTGAGCATCGCCGGCATGCCGCCGGCGTAGTAGAAATCTTCCATCAGATAGCGATCGCCGCTGGGCCGGATATTGGCGATCACAGGCACCTTTCGGCTGGCCGCATCGAAGTCGTCGAGCGAGACCGGGCAGCCGGCACGACGCGACATCGCCACCACATGGATGATCGCGTTGGTCGAGCAGCCCATTGCCATGGCGGCGGCGATGCCGTTCAAGAAGTGATCGCGCGTCAGAAGCCTCGCCGGGGTGAGGTCCTCCCAGACCATCTCGACCGCGCGCCGTCCGCATTCGGCACTCATGCGCGGATGATTGGCATCGGCCGCCGGAATCGCCGCCGAGCCGGGCAGGCTAAGGCCGATGGCTTCGGTGATGCCCATCATGGTCGCGGCCGTGCCCATGGTCATGCAGGTGCCATGGCTGCGGGCGATGCCGGCTTCCACTTCGGTCCAGTCGTCGTCCGAGATATTGCCCGCGCGCCGCTCGTCCCAGTACTTCCAGACGTCCGATCCCGAGCCGAGGGTCTTGCCCTTCCAGTTGCCGCGCAGCATCGGGCCGGCCGGCAGGTAGATGCAGGGCAGTCCGGCCGAGAACGCGCCCATCAGCAGACCCGGCGTGGTCTTGTCGCAGCCGCCCATCAGCACCGCGCCATCAACCGGATGGCTGCGCAGAAGTTCCTCGGTCTCCATCGCCAGAAAATTGCGATAGAGCATCGTCGTGGGTTTGACGATCGGCTCGGACAGGCTGATGGCGGGCAGCTCGAGCGGAAAACCACCGGCCTGCAGCACACCGCGTTTGACATCCTCGACCCGCTGCTTGAAGTGGGTGTGGCACTGGTTGATGTCGCTCCAGGTGTTGACGATCGCGATCACCGGCTTGCCGACCCAATCCTCCGGGCCATAGCCCATCTGCATGAATCGCGAGCGATGGCCCATCGAGCGCATGTCGTCGGGTGCGAACCAGCGTGCGCTGCGCAGGCTGTCGGCGGTCTTTGCATGAGGCTTGGTCATGGTGGCGGTCTCGATGGGAAAACAGCAATCCTAGCCGGTGCGCGTCTGGCTGCCCCGCACGGCATCACACTGGCCCAGATGTTTCAGTGCACCGGTGGCGCATCCTGAGCGTGATGGCGTGCCAGCGCCAGGCTGAACCAGACCGTCAGCAGTCCGAAGGCCAGCGCAGCCCCTGCCAGCGACAGCGTGAATCCGATCAGGGTCACCGAGACCGAAATCAGTGACACCCCGATCGATTGGCCGATGAAAAGACTCAGCGCAAACAGCGCGACGCCCATGCCGCGATGGGTCGGCGACAGTTGCGTGCCATGCACCTGCAGGGTGTTGTGAAAGCCATAGAAGCCCAGGCCGAGCACAGCGGTGCCGACTGCGGCCACCCACGGATAGGGCGCCACGGCCACCAGCATCAGCCCGGCGCAGACCATTGTGCCGCCAACCACGACGAGTCGTTGTTCTCCCAGACGGCTGATGAGCCGTGCGGCCAGCAGGGTATAGACGAACCCACCCACGCCCATGACTGCCGAGATCATGGCCGCCTGCCATAAGGGGATGCCGAAGCGATCGTGCAGGGTGGTCGGAATGAACGACAGGCCGCCGTACATGATCAGGGCCTCGATCATCACTGCGCCCAGGATCATCCTGGACCACGTCGGGCGTGCGATCGAGGCATAGTTGCGCAGTACCGACCGCAGACCGGCGTCGCCGGCGGCCATCGCCGGCGCGGGTCTCAGGCGGGCGGCCGGACTGGCGCGCATCAGGATGGCGACGATGCCAAAGAGTGCAGCCAGCACGACGAAGGCCCATCGCCAGCCGACGGTGTCGACGCAGATCCCGCCGATCAGCTGTCCGCAGATCACCCCGATCAGGCTGCCGCTCATCACGCGGGCCAGCACCGATTGCCGCGCCTCATAGGGCACCTGATCACCGATCCAGGCAAAGGCCACCGGAATGATCGCGCCGCCCATGCCACCGGCAAGCACGCGGGCAGCGACCAGGCCAGACAGACTGGGCGCCAGCGCGCAGGCAATCGAGGCGAGCGCCGCCAGCATCATCGCGACGGTGATCACCCGGAACTTGCCCAGCCGATCACCGAGCGGACCGATGCCGAGCTGCAGCAGTCCGTAGCTGATCGCAAAGCCGGTATTGACGCTGGCCACAGCCGCGAGGCTGGCCTGAAAGTCGTCGGCAAAGCGCGGCAGCATCGGATCGCAGACCCGCATGGCGGCACTGCTGGCAAAGCCGCCGAGCGACAGCAGACCGACGATGCGTGACACGGCACGCGGATCGAGCGCGTCGCTCATGTGTGCGCGGTGCGCCGGGCGACGGTCTGGTGGCGGTCTGGCAGCAAGGGCAAGGTCATGGCCGGTCGGTGAGCAGCGAGCCGCCCGGGGGGAGCCGGTGCCGCAAACCATCGATTGTGCCTGACGGGTCTGGTGAGACGCGGCGGCATTGCCCTGCTGCCGGAGGCGATCTTCGAGGCCTGATCCTCAGGCGTGGCTGCGCGAATCGAGCTTGATCATCGGATGCGTCGCGAGTGAGGCTACCGTGCAGGCGAGCACGCCGAGGATTGGGAGCAGCACCGCACCCTGCACCCCGACTGCGGCGATTGCCTGCCCGGTGAGCAGCGCGCCGAGCGGCCCCCCGCCGGTGGTCATCAGTGTGAGAGCCGCCATGATCCGCGACTGGTGGCTGGCTGGCGCCTGCTCCTGCATGATCGTGCGGCTCATTGTCATGCCTACGCCCAGGCTCAGACCCCAGAGGAAGATGCAAAAGTAGAACATCATCAAGGAGACCCCAAGGCCGATCGGCACCAGCGACGCGCAAGCGGTGAATTGGGTAATCATCAAAGCGCGACCCGGTTGGCGGGCACCGCCGAATCGTGTGAGCCCTGCGATGCTCAGCAGCGTGCCGGCCGCGAACATCACATACGCCGAAGCGATATCCTGGGCGTTGCCGTTATAAAGATCGCGCACCGCCAGCGGCAAGAAAACCAGAAGCACCCCGCCGAAAAACACCCCCATTCCGCTGCTCACCAGATAGTTGGCGCGCAGGACAGGTGTCCTGGCGATGATCGACAGACCTGCACCGAACTCGGCCCAGAGCGAGTTTTTCGAAGCCGACTGGGGCGATCTTCCGCCCGGCAGTCGCGAGGCCACGAAAATCCCCGCCGCAGCGATTGCCGCCTGGACCAGCAGCACGGTGACCGTACCCACGCGCGCCGCCTGTCCGGCAAAGGCTTGTCCGGCCATCTGCGCGGCATATTGCATGCCGATCGCGAGCCCGACCATTTTCTGCACATTGGTTCCTGCGACCCGCCTGAGCAAGCCGTCGCGGGCCGGGAGCGAAAACGCCCCGATGATCCCCCAGACCACCGCATAGAGCAGGATGCTTGCCTCGGAGGCGGCGCCTCGCCAAAGCAGAAAGGCCAGCGTGAGCGGCATGATCATGCCGATGCCCTGCAACGTCATCAGCCATCGTCGGATGTCGACCCGATCGGCCACCCATCCGCCCATCAGCAGAAAGAGCAGCAACGGCAATTGCCCGATCATCTGGGTGACGCCAAAAGAGTCTGCCGACTGCTTGAGTTCGATCGCCATCAGATACGACAGCATCACCATCTGGATCCCGTTGGGGATCATATAAGTGACGACGCTGGTCAGGAACCAATTTGCGGAGGATGGCAACTGCGATTGAGTCACGCGAAGTATCTTGTGCAGTGCTGAAGGGCGCCAGAAACCGGCAGTTGAGGCGGCAGCTTAATGCGGGTGGCCGGTCTTATCCAGCCTCACCGTGCCGAGTAGGCAAAAACGGAAGCGGTTTGTGTTTTGCGCTAACCCGGAAGGCTGAGGGATTATCCTGTGTCGATTCCAGAACAAGCTAGGAGACCTTCGCGATGACATCGTCCGAACCCGCGTTCAGCATCGAGCCGCTTGAAGACGGTGCGATTTTCCGTATCGAGCGACCTGCCAAACTCAATGCCATCACCAAGGCGGTGCTGCTTGGTCTGGCGTCGTGCATCGATGATCTCGAGGCCCGCCGACTGCCTTTGCTGATCGTCACCGGCCGCAACGACCGGGCCTTTTGTGCCGGCACTGACCTCGGTGAACTGCAGGGGCTGACCGCCGAGGAGCGCTCTGCCAAGACCTCGATGGCACGCGCGCTGCTGGTGCGCCTGTCGCGCTCGCGCCTGATTACGGTGGCAGCCATGAATGGCCTGGCCTATGGCGGCGGACTCGAGCTCGCCATGTCCTGCATGCTGCGGATTGCGGCACCCCACGTGAAAATGTCCTTGCCAGAGATCAAGCTCGGGCTGCTGCCCGCCTATGCCGGCACACAGTTCCTGCCGGCGATCGTGGGGACGGCACGCGCCACCGAGCTCATGCTGACCGGCCGGCCGGTCGAGACCGCCGAGGCGCATGCCATCGGCCTGATCCATCGCATCGCCGCGCCGCAGCCCGGCCTGATCGAGCAGGCCATGGCCTTCGGCCGCGAAGTGAGCGGCTTCAGCCCGTCGGCCATCGATGGCATCCGGCAATGCATCGCCGCCGCCGGCCCGCAGGTGACCGACGCCGGCCTTGCAGTCGAAGACCACTTCGTTCGCGCCGAATTCGACAGCCCCAATGCCCGCGAAGGGGTCGCGGCCTTCCTCGAGAAACGCGCACCGAGGTTCACGCGATGAGCACCGACGCGGCAAAGCCGTCTCCTGCTGATCCGACCAGGCCACCCCATCCCGAAACCCTGCGGCTGCAGGATGCGTTTCGCACCGGCCTGAACTTCGCTGACCGAGCCGATTTCGATGATGCCCGACGGGGCTTCATCGGCACCATCCCCGATGCGCAGGTGCTCAACGCGCGCGGTGCGGTGGTCTCCAGCATGGCCAAACTGGCCTTTCTCGACCAGGAAGAGGCGCCCGGCTCGGTCAACCCGAGCCTGTGGCGCCTTGCCCGGCTCAACACCAACCACGGGCTGTTTCAGGTCACCGACCGAACCTTTCAGGTACGCGGATTCGACATCGCCAACATCACCTTTGTCGAGGGTGATACCGGCGTGATCGTGATTGATCCCTTGACCTTCGGTGAAGCGGCAAAGGCTGCGCTGGCGCTTTATCGGCAGCATCGCGGCGACCGGCCGGTGGTGGCGCTGATCTACACGCACAGCCACAACGATCACTGCGGCGGCGCGCGCGGCGTGCTCGACGAGAAGGATGCGGTTTCGGGCAAGGTGCCGGTCATTGCGCCCGCAGGCTTCATGGATGCGCTGGTCGACGAGTCGGTCCTCACCGGCGTGCCGATGATGCGCCGTGCGGCTTTCCAGTTCGGCGGCCCCTTGCCGCCCGGCCCGCGCGGCTATGTCGACAGTGGCCTGGGCAAAGTCACCGGCACCGGACGAATGGCGCTGATCGAGCCGACCGTCCTGATTTCGCAGCCGCGCGAGCGTCATGTGATCGATGGCCTCGAGATCGTCTTCCAGCTCACGCCGGGCTCCGAGGCGCCGGCCGAGATGCACCTGTTTTTCCCGGCGCTGCGCGTGCTCAATCTGGCCGAAAACGCCTGTCAGCTGATGCACAACCTGTGCCCCATCCGCGGTGCCAAGACCCGCGATGCGCTGGCCTGGAGCCAGTACCTCGATCAGGCGCTGGCTGAGTACCTGCCCCATGTCGATGTGGTCTATGCCCAGCATCACTGGCCGGTGTGGGGGCAGGCTCGTGCTGCCGAGTTCGTCGCCGATCAACGCGACATGTACCGCTACCTGCACGACCAGACGGTGCGCCTCATGAACCATGGCCTGACGCCACGCGAGATCGCCGCCGAACTGATGCTGCCCAATGCACTGTCGCAGCGCTGGCATACCCGTGGCTATTACGGCGCGGTCGCGCACAACGTCAATGCGATCTATGCCCATTACATGGGGCCCTATGACGGCAACCCGGTCAATCTCAATCCGCTGACCCCGGTCGAGGAGGGGCGCCGATATGTCGAGTACATGGGCGGTGCCGATGAGCTGCTGCGCAAGGCGCGCGCCGACTTCGAGCGCGGCGAGTTTCGTTGGGTGACCCAGGCCATGCATCACCTGGTCTTTGCGCAACCCGATTTCGTGCCGGGGCGCGAGCTGCTGGGCGATGCGATGGAGCAGCTTGGCTATCAGGCCGAGTCGTCGACCTGGCGAAATGCCTACCTGCTCGGTGCCATGGAGATCCGTCGCGACCCAGGCAAGCCTCGTGCGCCAAGACCGATCCTCGGCGCGATCGGGCTGCTGGCGTCGCTGCCGATCGACCGCTATCTGCAGCATATGGCGATCAGGGTCAACGGGCCGAAGGTCGATGCGATGCGGCTTTGCTTCGACTGGGTGATGACCGATGAAAAGTCCTGCCACCGGGTCACGTTGCGCCATGGCGCGCTGACCTCGCTGGTCGGCAGTCATGACGATTCAGCCGACGCAGTGCTGACGCTCGATCGCCCGACGCTGGTGGCCATTGTCGAGTCGGGCAGTGATTTTCTGGCGGCGCTCGATGAGGGTCGACTCAAGGTCGAGGGTAATCGCGAGGCCATGCGGCAGCTGTTCGCCAGTCTCGATGTCTTCGACTTCGGTTTCAACATCGTCGAGCCCTGATGTCGGCCTGCCTGGTTGGGACGCTCAGCCTGGCCGCTATCATCAGGCTTCAGGCTGATTTTCATCTGGAGACACCTTCATGAAGCTCGTGCGTTACGGTAAACCCGGCAAGGAAAAGCCCGGTCTCATCGATGCCGATGGCATCCTTCGCGATCTGTCGGGCGTGGTTCCCGACATCGGGCCGGCGCAGCTCGCGCCCAGGACGCTGGCGAAACTCGCGCGCGTCAAGCCGGCGTCGCTGCCGGCGGTACGGGGCAAGCCGCGTCTGGGTGTGCCCTTTTCAGGCGCCACCAAATTCGTGGCGATCGGCCTGAATTATTCCGACCATGCGGCCGAGACCGGCAACCCGATCCCCAAGGAGCCGATCGTCTTTCACAAGACCCTCTCGAGCATGCAGGGTGGTAACGATGAGGTGATGCTGCCCAAGGGCTCGAAAAAGACCGACTGGGAAGTCGAGCTCGGCATCGTGATCGGCACGCGTGCGCGCAATGTCACCAAGAAGGATGCGCTCGCGCATGTCGCTGGCTATTGCGTGGTCAACGATGTGTCGGAGCGCCACTGGCAGACCGAGCGCGGCCCGACCTGGGACAAGGGCAAGGGCTTCGATACCTTCGGCCCGATCGGCCCCTGGCTGGTCACTGCCGATGAAATCGGCAACCCCGGTCGTCTCGATATGTGGCTCGACGTCAATGGTCAGTCGCGCCAGCGCGGCAACACCAAAACCATGATCTTCGATTGCGCGACGCTGGTGGCTTATGTCAGCGGCATCTTTACGCTCAATCCGGGCGACATCATCACCACCGGTACACCGCCCGGTGTCGGTACCGGCATGAAGCCGCCGCAGTTTCTCAAGGCAGGCGATGTGGTGACGCTCGGCATTCAGGGCCTGGGCGAGCAGCGTCAGCTGATCGTCAAGTACGCCTGATCGCGCACGAGGCTGCCACATGTCCGGTCCTGTTCTGCTCCTGAGCCCGCTTCACGAACCCACGCAAGCTCGGCTCGAGGAGCGCTACACGGTTCATCCTCTCTACAAGGCCGCCGACAAGGCCGCGCTGCTCGCATCGCTTGCAGGGCAGTGCGAGGTCGCGGTGACCACCGGTGGCCGCGGCATCGATGCCGCCACGATGGCAGCACTCCCGGGGCTCAGGCTGGTCGTCTGTTTCGGCGTTGGTGTCGACGCGATCGACCTGGCTTATTGCAAGGCTCATGGCATTGCGGTCACCAATACGCCCGATGTCCTGACCGACGATGTGGCCGATCTTGCGATCGCCCTGTTGCTCGCGTCG
>CAMCXH010000022.1 GCA_945883285.1 Bordetella parapertussis
GGCAGATCTTCGAGAGCTCGCGCTCGAGCGCACGCACGCCGGCTTCCCGGGTGTAGTAGCGAACGATATCGCGCAAGGCTGCTTCGGAGACCGTGAGTTCGCCAGGCTTCAGGCCATTATTCTTCTGCTGCTTGGGCAGGAGGTAGCGCTGGGCAATGCTGGCCTTCTCGTCTTCGGTATAGCCCGACAAGCGAATGACTTCCATCCGGTCGAGGAGGGCCGGCGGGATATTCAGCGAGTTGGCGGTCGCCACGAACATCACATCCGACAGGTCATAGTCGACCTCGACATAATGGTCGACGAAGGTGTGGTTTTGCTCCGGATCAAGCACCTCGAGCAGCGCCGACGACGGATCGCCGCGAAAATCCATGCCCATCTTGTCGACTTCGTCGAGCAGGAAGAAAGGATTGCGCACACCCACCTTGGCGATGTTCTGCAGGATCTTGCCCGGCATCGAACCGATGTAGGTGCGCCGATGGCCGCGTATTTCGGCCTCGTCGCGCACACCGCCGAGCGCCATACGCACGAACTTGCGATTCGTGGCGCGTGCAATCGACTGTCCGAGCGAGGTCTTGCCCACACCCGGCGGCCCGACCAGACACAGGATCGGCGCCTTGAGTTTGTCGACCCGCTGTTGCACAGCGAGGTACTCGAGGATGCGCTCCTTGACCTTGTCCAGACCGAAATGGTCCTGGTCGAGCACCGCCTCGGCATTGGCCAGATCGTTGTTGACCTTGCTCTTCTTGCGCCAGGGCAGCCCGACCAGCACGTCGATGTAGTTGCGAACGACCGTGGCCTCGGCCGACATCGGTGACATGAGCTTGAGCTTCTTGAGCTCAGCTTCGGCCTTCTTGCGAGCTTCGGCGGGCATACGGGCCAGGCGGATCTTCTTCTCGATCTCTTCCATGTCGGCGCCGTCTTCGCCTTCCCCGAGTTCCTTCTGGATTGCCTTGACCTGCTCGTTAAGGTAGTACTCGCGCTGGCTCTTTTCCATCTGGCGCTTGACGCGTCCACGGATGCGCTTTTCGACCTGCAGGATGTCGAGCTCGGTCTCGATCTGGGCCAGCAGTTTTTCCAGCCGCTCACTGATCGGAAGTGTCTCGAGGATGTCCTGCTTCTGTTCGATCTTGATCGGCAGATGGGCTGCGATCGTGTCGGCCAGACGACCGGCATCATCGATGCCGCCAAGCGAGGTGAGGATCTCGGGCGGGATCTTCTTGTTGAGCTTCACATACTGGTCGAACTGGGCCAGGATCGCGCGGCGCAGCGCTTCAACCTCGGCACCCGGATCGGGGCCTTCGTCGATACCGGCGACGTCGCAGGTGAAATGCGCGCCGCTGTCGTCGATGCCCGACAAGCGAGCGCGATGCGAGCCTTCGATCAGCACTTTGACCGTGCCATCAGGAAGCTTGAGCATCTGAAGAATATTGGAGACGCAACCGATCTCGTAAATGTCGGCTGCCACAGGATCGTCTTTCGACGCATTTTTCTGAGCGACCAGCATGATGCTCTTGCCGGCCTCCATCGCCGCTTCAAGTGCCTTGATGGACTTGGGGCGACCGACGAAAAGCGGAATCACCATATGCGGAAAAACCACCACATCGCGCAAAGGCAGCAGCGGCAGTGACTGGAACACAACGGGCGAGGATTCAGACATCAGGAGGATTCCTTTTGGACGGCGAACCAACAGGAGCTTGGGACGAGTGTGACCGTTTCAAGCATACGCCGATTGAGGCGCGAGAAAGCCGACAGAAGCAGGGGCGCGCTGCCGATGATCGATCAACGCAGGCCGAAAAGCCTGCACTGCGGAACAGTCAAGCCAGACAGTGGCGAGGATCAGCGTGATGCAAGCGTTGCGTTCGAGCAAAGCGACCAGGTCGCCCTCGTTCGAGTCAGTTGGCGCCGGCCACCTTGGGGGCGTCGGCATAGATGATGAGCGGCTGGCCTTCGCCGTCGATCGCATTTTCGTCGATCACGACCTTCTGCACGTTCTGCAGGGTCGGCAACTCGAACATGATGTCGAGCAAAACGTGTTCGAGGATGGATCGCAGACCTCGCGCACCGGTCTTGCGCTTGAGCGCCTTGCGGGCGATCGCGAGCATTGCGGCCGGACGGATCTCGAGC
Organism: Bordetella parapertussis; assembly: GCA_945883285.1. Taxonomy (GTDB): domain Bacteria; phylum Pseudomonadota; class Gammaproteobacteria; order Burkholderiales; family Burkholderiaceae_E; genus UBA4615. The sequence continues at coordinate 2,125 of CAMCXH010000022.1, forward strand.
TCGGCGCCTTCCATCGCGAAGAGCTTCTGATACTGCTTGACCAGCGCGTTCTTGGGCTCGACCAGGATCTCGATCATGGCCTCTTCGTTGAGCTCATCGAGTGTGGCCACCACCGGAAGGCGACCGACCAACTCGGGAATCAGGCCGAACTTGATGAGGTCCTCAGGCTCGACTTCACGCAGCACCGCACCAACTGCCCGCTCTGAAGCGCTGCGAACCTCGGCACCGAAACCGATACCGCTGCGCTCTGAGCGATTGCGAATGACTTTCTCGAGACCATCGAAAGCGCCACCGCAAATGAACAGGATGTTGGTGGTGTCGATCTGGACAAAGTCCTGGTTGGGGTGCTTGCGACCGCCCTGCGGGGGGACCGATGCAACGGTCCCTTCGATGAGCTTGAGCAAGGCCTGCTGCACGCCCTCACCCGACACGTCACGCGTGATGCTGGGGTTGTCGGACTTGCGGGAGATCTTGTCGATCTCGTCGATATAGACGATGCCGTTCTGGGCTTTCTCGACTTCGTAATTGCAGTTTTGCAGCAGCTTCTGAATGATGTTCTCGACATCTTCACCGACATAGCCCGCCTCGGTCAGCGTGGTGGCATCGGCAATCACGAAGGGCACATTGAGCATGCGGGCCAGCGTCTGGGCGAGCAGGGTCTTGCCACTGCCGGTGGGACCCACCAGCAGGATATTGCTCTTGGCCAGCTCAACGTCTTCTTTCTTGCCCTTGTGGCGAAGGCGCTTGTAATGGTTGTAGACCGCAACCGCGAGGATCTTCTTGGCGATGTTCTGACCGATGACGTACTGGTCGAGAATGGCGCAGATTTCGTGGGGCGTCGGCAGACCGGACTTGAAGGCAGACTGGGTATCGGCCTGGGTCTCGTCGCGAATGATGTCGTTGCATAACTCGATGCATTCATCGCAGATGAACACCGAGGGGCCGGCGATGAGCTTTCTGACTTCGTGCTGGCTCTTGCCGCAGAAGGAGCAATAGAGCAGCTTTTCGCTCGAACCCTTTTTCTCAGACATGGTCACTCCGCCACAGAACCAGCATTGCCCGAACGCCCCGACCTGAAGAAGATCACGCCGGAACCGACTCTGAGCGGCTTGCGAGGGTCTTATCAATCAGTCCGTAGCTTACCGCATCTTCTGCCGACAGAAAGTTGTCGCGGTCGGTGTCACGGGCGATGCGCTCGATCGGCTGACCAGTGGCTTCCGCCATCAGCCGGTTGAGTCTTTCGCGCAGATAAAGGATCTCTTTTGCCTGGATTTCGATATCGGAAGCCTGGCCCTGCGCGCCGCCCGAAGGCTGATGAATCATGATGCGGGAGTTGGGCAGCGCATACCGTTTGCCCTTGGCGCCAGCGGCCAGCAGAAAGGCGCCCATGCTTGCCGCAATGCCCATGCACAGGGTCGAGACATCGGGTTTGATGAAGCGCATGGTGTCGAACATTGCCAGGCCGGCCGAGACCGAGCCGCCCGGTGAATTGATATAGAGGCTGATGTCCTTGTCGGGATTCTCCGACTCGAGAAAGAGCAGCTGGGCGACCACCAGATTGGCGGTCTGATCCATGACCGGACCCACCAGAAAGATCACCCGCTCGCGCAGCAGCCGCGAGTAGATATCGTAGGCCCGCTCGCCGCGGCCGCTCTGCTCGATCACGATGGGAACCATGCCCAGGCCTCGCGGCGCCTGCGACAGCTGTGCATTGACCAGATCTTCGACCAGGCTGTTGAAAGTCATCGTCGTCTCCTTGTGTTCAGCCGTTAGCGGCCATCAATTCGTCGAAGCTCACCGACTTGTCGGTCACGGTCGCCTTCGACAGCGCCCAGTCGACGACATTCTGCTCGACCACCATCGCCTCGACCTCTGCCAGACGTTCGCGGTCGCTGAAATACCAACGGATGACCTCACCCGGATTTTCATAGGACTGGGCAAACTCCTCGATGCGCTTGCGCAACTGATCGGGCTTGGCCTGCAGTCCGCTGCCCTTGACGATCTCGCCAACAATCAGCCCCAGACGCACCCGCTTGTTGGCGGCCTCGATGAAGGCATCGGGCGGAATGGGCATGTTGGCAACATCCATGCCGCGCTGCTTGAAGTCGGCCTTGGCCCGCTCGGCAAGCACTTCAGACTCGGATCTTGCAAGGGCCTTGGGCACCTCGAACTCGGCCAGCTTCGGCAAGGCCTCCATGACGGCGGTCTTGTTGAGATTGGCCAGCCGCTGGCTGACTTCGCGCTCGAGATTGCCGCGCACATCGCTGCGCAGCTTGACGAGATCGCCGTCGGCCACACCGAGTGCCACGGCGAAATCGGCATCAAGCTCGGGCAGACGCGGGGCTTCGACCTTGCGCACCGTCACCTCGAACTGGGCGGTCTTGCCGGCCAGGTCGGGCGCAGAATAATCGGCCGGAAACGCAACCTCGAAGGTGACCGTCGAATCAGGCGACGCGCCACGAACGCCGCCTTCGAAGTCGCTCAGCATGCGCCCCTCGCCGAGCACGAACGGGAAGTCGGTGGCTGAACCGCCATTGAACGCGACGCCGTCGAGCGTGCCGGTGAAGTCGATCGTTACCCGATCGCCATCGGCGGCCGCCCGACCAGCGTCATCCCACAGGGTTCGCTGTTTGCGCAGGATCTCGATGGTCTTGTCGACTTCGGCTTCGCCGATATCGCAGGTCGTGCGCTCGAACGACAGGGTGGATACATCGCTCAGCACCACATCAGGGTAAACCTCGAAGGTCGCCGAAAAACCGGCAGTGCCCTCTTCGGCACCTTCGCGGATGTCGATCTGAGGCTGCCCCGCCACACGAAGGCCGTGCTCGGCCACCGCGTCGCTAAAGGCTTTGGAGACCGCATCGCCGAGCACCTCGCCCTGAGTCTGGGCACCGTAGGACTGCTCGATCATTTTCATCGGCACCTTGCCGGGCCGAAAGCCGGGCATGCGGACCGAGCGCGCCATGTCGCGCAATTTACGTTCGACCTGCTGACCGACCTCGGCCAGCGAGACCGAGAGGCTGAGGCGACGCTCGAGAGCGCCGGTCGATTCCAGTTGAGTGGCCATCTTGTCGTTATCCAATCATGTTCGGCAAATTAAGGTGGGACCGGGCATCGGGCGCCTGCAAGCTGGCCATCTGAACGCAGACGACTGCCTGCCGGATGGTGCGGCCGAAAGGACTCGAACCTTCACACCTTGCGGCGCCAGGACCTAAACCTGGTGCGTCTACCAATTCCGCCACGGCCGCGCAGGAGCACCGGTGCTCCGTCAACCCGCCATTGTAGACGAAGGCAGGCGATGACCCGCCGGGACGGTCGCAGGCGGGCATCGGCGTCAGACGACAGGCGCTTGTTCGGACGCCTCAGTCGGGCCTGACCCGGTACCAGGCCACATAGAGCGCGGGTACAAAGAGCACGGTCATGATGGTCGCAACGATCAGCCCGCCCATGATGGCAAAGGCCATCGGCCCCCAGAGCACATCGCGCGACAGCGGCACCATGGCCAGTACTGCAGCCGCGGCGGTCAGCAGAATCGGGCGAAAGCGCCGCACGGCCGACTCGCGAACCGACTCCCAGACACCATGCCCGTCGGCCTGATACTGGCGGATCTGATCGACCAGGATCACGGTGTTTCGCATGATCATGCCGCCCAGGGCCAGGGTCCCGAGCAGCGCGACAAAACCGAAGGGACGCCCCGATGCCAGCAATGCCGCCGCAACACCGATGATGCCCAGCGGCGCGGTCACCAGGACCATGAAAGTGAGCGAAAAGCGCTGCAACTGGATCATCAGGAGGGCGACCACAATCGCCAGCATGACCGGCAGTCCTGCACCGATCGAGGCCTGCGCCTTGAGGTTGTCCTCGAAGGGGCCGCCGGCTTCGACCCGATAGCCGGGCGGCAGGCTGTCGCGAATCGCGGCCAGTCGCGGGTCGATCGCCATGGCGATGTCGGGCGCCTGCACCCCTTCGATCAGGTCGGCGCGCACGGTCAGCGCCAGTTCACGACTGCGTCGCCAGATGATCGGCTCTTCCATCACCTCCCGAATCGTGGCGATCTGCGACAGCGGCACCGACTTGCCCAGCGAGGTCTGGATCTGCAGATTGCCGATGCTGCCAAGACTCAGACGCTCGGCATCCGGGGCACGCAGCACCACCTCGATCAGTTTGTCGCGCTCACGATAGGTGCCGATGGTGGCACCCGACACCGCGCCACCTATTGAGCGGGCGATCTGCGCACTCGACAGCCCGATGATGCGCGCCTTGTCCTGGTCGACCTCGATACGCACCGCGGGGGCACGATCACCCCAGTCGGCATGCGCATCGATGGTGGTGGGATCGGCACGGATCACCTCGGCCACTTTCTCACCGATCTGTTTGAGACGCGCGGCATCCGGTCCGATCACCCGGAACTGGATCGGATAGGCCACCGGCGGGCCCAGGGGCGTACGAAATGCGCGGGCCCTCACGCCCGGAAACTGGTCGGCCAACTGTGCGCGCAGCCTGGGCAGCACGCGGTCGCGACCGGCGACATCCCGGGTCAGGATCACGAACTGCACGAAATTGCTGCGAAAAAGCTGCTGATCGAGCGACAGGTAATAGCGCGGTGAACCGTTGCCGACATAACCGACGAAGGTCGCGATGTCGGGCTCGGCGGCGAGCAGTGCTTCGAAGCGGCGCGCCTGCTCGTCGGTGGCCTTGAAGGACGACCCTTCGGGCAACCACATTTCGACCAGAATCTCGGCCCGATCGGACGATGGAAAAAATTGTTTTTCGGTCAGCTTCATGCCGACGATGCCAAGCGCAAAAAGTGCCAGCGTGGCGGCAATCGTGATCCAGCGGTAGCGCATGCAGCGCTCGATCAGCGACCTCAGTCGCCGGTAAAAGCCGCTATTGAAGACCTCCTGATGTCCGCCCTTGGGCGCCTTGAGCACATAAAAACCGATGAAGGGCGTTGCAGCAATCGCTGCCACCCACGACACCAGCAGTGCAATTGTCACCACTGAGAAAATCGCGAAGGTGTACTCGCCGGTCGAGGATTTGGCGGTGGCAATCGGCAGAAATCCGGCCGCGGTGATCAGGGTGCCGGTAAGCATCGGAAACGCGGTGCTGGTGTAGGCGAAGGTGGCTGCCTTGAAGCGGTCGAGGCCCTCTTCCATCTTTCGCGACATCATTTCGACCACGATCATGGCGTCATCGACCAGCAGGCCGAGCGCGATGATCAGTGCGCCGGTCGAGATGCGATGCAGATCGATGCGAAACCAGGCCATCACCATGAAGGTGCCCGCCAGCACCAGCGGAATCGTGAGCGCGACCACGCCGCCGGCGCGCAAGCCCAGGCTGAGGAAGGACACCGCAAGCACGATTGCAACCGCCTCGAGCAGCGAAGTCAGAAAGAGGCCGACCGCGTTCTTCACGATGCGGGGCTGGTCGGAAACCTTGGCAAACTCGATGCCGATCGGCAGGTCGCGCTTGAGGCTCGCCATGGTGCGGTTGATGTTGTCGCCCAGGCGCAGCACGTCGCCGCTGGCCTGCATCGAGACGGCCAGGCCGATCGCAGGCTTGCCGGAAAAGCGCATGGTGTAGGCCGGCGGGTCGGCATAGCCGCGCCAGATGCGGGCAGCATCACCCAGGCGCACCGTGCGCCCGCCGATGTTCAGGCGCAACTCCTGCACCTCACGAACCGTATCGAACTGCCCGGTCACCCGCAACGGCACCTGATAGCTGCTGCCCTGGACGTTGCCGGCGGGCGTGACGATGTTCTGTGCGGCAAGCTGATCGGCGATGCGCTGGACATCGATGCCCAGGTTGGCCAGTGCCTGGGGAGACAGCTCGATGAAAACCTTCTCGTCCTGGACGCCGATCAGCTCGACCTTGGCCACATCGGGCAGCCGCAACAAGGACTGGCGCACCGACTCGACCGCCTCACGCAACTCGGCCATCGAAAAGCCATCGCCGGTGAACGCGAAGATCGTGCCGAAGACATCGCCGAACTCATCGTTGAAAAAGGGCCCGACTGCTTCGGCCGGCAGCTGGGTCCGCATATCACCGACCTTCTTTCGTACCTGGTACCAGATCTGCGGCACTTCCTTTGGCGGCGCCGTGTCGAGCAGTTCGAGGACGATCAGCGATTCACCGGGCTTGGAATAGCTGCGGGTCCATTTGAAATACGGGGTTTCCTGCAGCTTTTTCTCGATACGGTCGGTCACCTGCGTGTCGACCTGTTCGGCGGTGGCGCCCGGCCAGAGGGTGCGCACCACCATGGCGCGAAAGACGAAGTCGGGATCCTCGCGCTGCCCCAGTCCGAAAAAGGCCATCGCGCCGGCAATCGCAATCGCAATCAGGAAGAAAATCGTCAGCTGCGGATGACGGATGGCGGCGGCCGAGACATTGAAGCCACCCGATGGCGACGGCGAAGCGTCCCTGGCGTCCTTGTCGGTATTCTCGTCAGAAGGCGGCCTCACCGCGCCGCTCCACCGGCCTGCGGCACCGGCTCGTCGAGCAGTCGAACCGGCTGTCCGGCCAACAGCAGATTGGCACCGGCGGTGACGATGCGATCGCCTGGATTGATGCCACTGGCGATCCGCACCGCATCATCGAGCAGACCCGCGGTCTTGACTTCGACCGGCTCGACCGTACGCTTGCCCATATCGACTCGCCAGACCAGCGTCTTGCCATCGCGCGAGTACAGCGCCGACATCGGCAGAACGATGTACGGCTGACCGCTCTGATCGCTCGACTGGACCAGCGCGCTCATGCCAAGCGCGATGTCATCGAGCTTGCCGCTCAGGGTCAGGCGCGCGGCGTAGGTCCGCGACGCCGGATCGGCAATCGGGGAGAGTTCGCGAATCTTCGCGGCGATCACCCGATCGCCCAGCGCTGGCACCAGCACCGACCAGGCCTTGACGCGACGCACGTCATCCAGATCGGCCTCGGGAACATTGACCGCGACTTCGCGCTCCGCGGTTTGCGCGACGCGGATCACCGGCTGGCCGGCGGTCACGACTTGCCCGACCTCGGCCTCGACTGCGGTCACCACGCCGGCGGCATCGGCACGCATGATCTGAAAGTCGATGGCATTGCGCGCCTGGCGCAACTGGGCCTGTGCAGCATTCAAGCGCGAGACCGCCGAGTCAAAGGTGGCCTGCTGACGATCGAGCGAGCCCTGACTGATGTAGTTCTGGTTCTTGAGGCTTCGCAGGCGGTCGAGCTCGACCGCGGCCAGATCGCGGTCGGTGCGGGCCGACTCGAGTTGCGCCTGCTGCGCCTGGAGCGCCGGCGCGAGATCGGTCGGATCGAGCCTGGCGAGCACCTGCCCGGGCACAACGCGGTCGCCCACCGAGACATTGCGCTGCAAGAGCTTGCCGCCAACCCGAAAGCCGAGGCGCGACTCGATGCGGGGACGAATGTCGCCGGGCAAGCTCAGGACGCCTGCGCTGGCCGAGACCTTGGCCACGACCGACCGTACCGGACGGGGCGGCTCGACTTTCGCCTCGGGCTCCTTGCCCTTGCAGGCCACCAGCAAAAAGACCGCGACAACCGCCGCCGGCAACAGAGTCAAGCGCATCAGGGATCCCGGGAAAAAAGTCGCCAAATAAGTAACTGACGCGTCAGTTATAATAGATGCGGCGACGCAGGGAGTCAACGTGCCCAAGCCTGATCTGTCCGCGGCGACTGCCTTCGATTGGAGCCTGCAGACCGACCGCCTACAATCCGGCGTGGCCTCTCCCGTGCATGGCGTCGAACACTACGAAAACTTCCCGGTCGCGTCCTGGCTGATGCCGGCTCGGCTGCGTCCGGCGGTGATTGCGATCTACCGCTTCGCCCGCCATGCCGACGACATCGCCGATGAAGGCGACGCGAGCAACGAAGCAAGGCTCACCGCGCTGGCTGCACTTGAGGCCGATATCCAGCTTGCCCGTGCCGGCGCTGCGCCGCGATCGACCTGGGTCGCCGGGTTGGTGCCGCATGTCGCCACCCACCAGCTCGACTGGAGCCGTTTCGAGGCACTGCTGTCGGCCTTTCGACAGGATGTGGAAACACACCGCTACGCTGATTTCGCCACACTGCTCGATTACTGCCGGCGATCGGCCGATCCGGTCGGCCAACTGATCCTCGAGCTGTCCGGACAGCTCACCGATGAGAACCGCGTCCTGTCGGATCAGATCTGCAGTGCGCTCCAGCTGATCAATTTTCTGCAGGATACGGCCATCGACTGGCGCCGGGGCCGTCTCTATCTGCCGCTTGAATCGCTGGCGCGCCATGGCGTCACTGAAACCGATGTCGATCTGGCTGCCACCCGGCACCAGGCCAGTCCGGCATTGCGGGACTGCATCCGACAGGAGGCAGATCGCGCGCAGGCGATGCTCGCCGGCGGCGCCCCGCTGGCAGCGCGCACCGGTGGGCGGCTCGGGTGGGAATTGCGCGCGATCGTGGCGGGCGGGCAACGCATTTTGCTCAAACTTGCAGCAGGCGGGCATGATCCCTTTGCCAGTCGACCGGCGCTCGAGCGAAAGGATGCGCTGCCTCTGGCAATTGCCATCGCCAAACTCGCCCTTAGCCCCTCACCCGCCCCCCTTCCCTCTTCGATCCACCCTCACCGATGACGCCGGACGAGTACTGCCAGGACAAGGCCGCCCGCAGCGGCTCGAGCTTTTACTACAGCTTCCTGTTTCTGCCGCCCGAGCGCCGACGCGCGATCACCGCGCTTTATGCCTTCTGCCGCGAAGTCGACGATGTGGTCGATGAAACCAGCGATCCCGGGCTTGCCCGGGTAAAGCTCGACTGGTGGGTGGGCGAAGTCGACCGCCTTTATGGCGGCGCCCCGCAGCATCCGGTCACGCTGGCGCTGGCCGCGCATCTCGGCGCCTACGACATCACGCGTTCGCGACTGATCGAGGTTATCGATGGCATGCGCATGGACCTCGAGCAGAACCGCTACCTCGACTACACCGGCCTGCGGCTTTACTGCCGGCGTGCGGCCGGCGTGGTCGGCGAGATGGCCAGCGGCATCTTCGGGCGAACCGACCCGCAAACGCTTCGCTATGCCGACACCCTGGGGCTGGCCTTTCAGCTCACCAACATTATTCGTGATGTCGGCGAAGACGCGCGCAAGGGTCGTATTTATCTGCCGATCGAGGACCTTCAGCGCTTTGGCCTGACCGCAGCCGACATCCTTGCAACCCGCCACAGTCCGAAGTTTGTCGAGCTGATGCGCTTTCAGGCGGCGCGCGCGCGCGACTGCTATCGGGAGGCCTATGCGCTGCTGCCCGAGTCCGATCGGCGCAGTCAGCGTCCCGGGCTGATCATGTCGGCGATCTATTCGACCCTGCTCGACGAAATCGAGCGCGACGGCTTTCTGGTGCTCGACCGGCGAACCTCACTGACGCCGATCCGCAAACTGCTGCTGGCCTGGCGCACCTGGGTGAGCGGGCGCCCACCGAAACTGTCAGTGCCCGGGTCTGCGCCGGTCTCATGACCCGCGGCCGATCGCCGGTCATCGTGATTGGTGCCGGCTGGGCCGGACTGGCGGCCGCGGTTGCACTGGTCGAGGCCGGCGAGACCGTCATCGTGATCGAGGCCGCACCCCAAGCCGGAGGTCGGGCGCGCGCCCTGACCTTGTCCTTCGATGGCAGCCCGGTCGAGGTCGATAACGGTCAGCACCTGCTGATCGGCGCCTATCGCGACACCCTCGCGCTGATGCGCCGCCTTGGCGTCGACCCGCAGCAAGTCATGGCACGAGTGCCAATGAATCTGATCGGCCCGGGGGGCTTTCGCCTGCAGGCCGCAAAGCTGCCGGCGCCCTTTCATCCCCTTAACCTGGCCATCGGCCTGATCACCGCCCGCGGACTGCCCTGGTCGCATCGCTGGGCGATGATCAGGCTGATGAGGCGGCTGCAACGCCAGGGTCCGGCGGCCTGCCCGGCCGAGATGACCGTCTCGCAGTGGCTGGCCGCACACGATCAGCCGGCAGGGCTGATCACCCGTATCTGGGCGCCGCTTTGCATCGGCGCGCTCAATACGCCACCCGATGAGGCCTGCGCGCGCACCTTTGCGCGGGTGCTCGACGACGCGCTGCTGGGCGACGCCGGTGCTGCCGATTTTCTGATGCCACACGGCACGCTCAGCGACATCCTGCCGGATCCGGCGCTCTCCTGGCTCCAGCAGCAGGGCGCGCCGGTGCGGCTGCGATGCGTGGCTCGCTCGGTGCGTCCGGGCTCGCAAGGCAATTGGCTGGTCGATACCGATGCCGAGGCCTTGTCAGCCTCACGGGTGATCCTTGCGGTTCCGCCCTACCAGGTGGCACGCCTGCTCGATCAGACCTTGTCCCACGCTCAGCGCGCGCCCTTCGAGGCCTTCGGGTATGAGCCGATCGCAACCGTCTGGCTGGGCTGGCGATCGCCGCTGCAGCTGCCGGCGATCACGATGCTCGATGAGGACATCGACGCCGGCCAGCACGGTCAGTGGCTGTTTGCCCGCACCGCGCCGAACGACGGGCCGGTGCGAAGCCTCGCCGGCGTGGTCGTGAGCGCGGCCGGTCGGGCTGACACGCAAGCCGGGCGACTCGCGCAGGCGGTGGCCACTCAGGTGGCCGCGCAACTCGGCTGCCCGCTGCCCGACCATGCCCGCGCGATCGTTGATAAACGCGCCACGATTCGCTGCAGTCCGGGGCGCCCGCGCATCGACGCCGACTCGCTTGCGCCGCATTGCCCGGGGATTTTCCTGGCCGGGGACTGGGTCTGGCACGCTTATCCGGCGACGATCGAATCGGCGGTCAGGAGCGGCATGGCCGCCGCAGATCATTGCCTCAGAAGCGGACCCGTTCAGAACTGAGGCACCAGCGCGTCGCTCGCCCCGCGCGGCTTCACGCTTACCAGGCTGCCGCCAGCGCGGCATCAATGCGATCGACTGCCACCACCTCCAGGCCCTCGAAGGCCTTTTTCGGCGCATTGGCCTTCGGGGCGATCACCCTCGAAAAACCGAGCTTTGCGGCTTCGCGAAGGCGCTCCTGGCCGCGCGGCGAGGGACGGATCTCACCGGCCAGCCCGACTTCGCCGAAGACCGCCAACCCGCGTGGCAAGGGCCGGTTGCGCAGCGATGAGACGATCGCAAGCAGCACTGCCAGGTCGGCCGCCGGCTCGCCGATGCGCACACCACCGACCGCATTGACGAACACATCCTGATCGAAGCAGGCGATGCCGGCATGTCGGTGCAGCACCGCCAGCAGCATCGCGAGCCGTGCCGGCTCAAGCCCGACCGACAGCCGCCTGGGATTCGGGACATGCGCGGTATCGACCAGCGCCTGCACCTCGACCAGCAGCGGACGCGAGCCTTCCTGTGTGGCCAGCACGCAGGAGCCGGCCACCTGATTCTCGTGCTGCGACAAAAAGAGCGCCGACGGATTGGACACGCCCCGCAGCCCGCGATCGGTCATCGCAAAAACACCGAGTTCATTGACCGCTCCGAAGCGGTTCTTGAAGGCGCGCACCAGCCGGAACGACGAATGGGTGTCGCCTTCAAAGTAGAGCACGGTGTCGACCATGTGCTCGAGCACCCTGGGGCCTGCGAGCGTACCTTCCTTGGTCACATGGCCGATCATCACGATGATGGTGTCCGACTGCTTGGCCAGACGGGTGAGTTGGGCGGCGCAGTCTCGCACCTGTGCGACCGAGCCTGGCGCCGAGCTGAGCTGATCGGTGCAGACCGTCTGGATCGAGTCGATCACCACCACCTTTGGCGCCGACGACTCGATGGCGGCGACGATGCGCTCCAGGCTGATCTCGGGCAGCAGCGGCACGCGGCTGCCATCGAGCCCGAGCCGCCTGGCACGCAGCGCCACCTGCGCGGCCGATTCTTCGCCGCTGACATAGAGCACCGGCAGATGCTGCGACAGATGCGCCAGCGCCTGCAGCAGCAGCGTCGATTTGCCGATTCCGGGATCACCCCCGATCAGTACCACCGAGCCCGGCACCAGCCCGCCGCCGAGCACACGATCGAATTCGTCGGTGCCGGTGGGATGGCGCGGCACTTCTGCAGCGACGACGGTATCGAGCCACTGCACGCCGGCATTGGCCGCAAGCGGCGCAAAGCGGTTGCCGGGCACTGGCGCACGCGCCGCCTCGATCACCGTCTCCTGCAAGGTATTCCAGGCGCTGCAGTGCGGGCACTGGCCGGCCCAGCGCGGCGCGGTGCCGCCGCATTCGCTGCAGACATGGTGACTGCGAACCTTGGCCATGAGGCGTCCGTTGTCAGAGAAAAATTGTCGGAAAGGGAGCCGCTCAGTCTTGCACGATCCGCGGCACCCGGACCGCGACCGCGCACAGCAGCTCGTAGCCGATCGTGCCGCAATGCCCGGCCACCTCGTCGACCGGCAGCAATGGCCCCCAGAGCTGCACCGGCGAGCCGATGGCGGCCGATGGCACTGCAGCGAGATCAACGGTCAGCATGTCCATCGATACCCGCCCGACCAGATGGGTCCGAACCCCGTCGACGATCACCGGCGTGGTCGACGGCGCACGGCGCGGATAACCGTCGGCATAACCGCAGGCCACCACGCCGATCCGCATCGGCCCAGGCGCCATGAAGGTCGACCCGTAACCGACGGTGTCGCCCCGCACCAGTTCTTGTATGGCGATCAGCCGGGACTCGAAGCTCATCGCCGGGCGCAGCCCGATCGACGCCGCGCTTCGATCATCGAAAGGGGACGCGCCGTAGAGCATGATGCCGGGTCGAACCCAGTCGGCATGGGTCTCGGGATGCAAACCCAGGGCCGCCGAATTGGCGAGCGAACGATCAGCGCTCAGACCGCCGGTCGCGGCGTCGAATCGCGCCCGCGCCAGTGCCGTGCCATCGGGCAGATCGGCATCGGCAAAGTGGGTCATCAGCGACACCCCTGATACTCCCGGCAAGGCTGACAGCCGGCCATGCAGTTCGGCGACCTCGGAAGGACTCACCCCAAGCCGGTTCATGCCGCTGTTGACCTTGAGCCAGACCGCGATCGGCGATCCGCGATGATTGTCGAACCAGGCCACCTGCGACCGGTCATGCACGACCAGGGACAGATCGAGTGCGCAGGCGGTCTGGAGATCGGCCGCTTCGAAAGCGCCCTCAAGCATCAGGATCGGCCCTTGCCAGCCGAGCTCTCGTGCGAGCGCGGCGCTGTCGAAATCGAGCAGCGCCAGACCATCGGCCTGACGCAATCCGCGAACCGCCGCCACCATGCCGTGGCCGTAAGCCCCGGCCTTGACGACCGCCCAGATCCGCGCACCGCCGCTCAGGCTGCGGGCGACGCCCAGGTTATGTGCGAGTGCAGCAATCGAGATGCGGGCGGCGATAGGACGGGGCATCCGGCAACTATAGCGCCCGATTCCCATCGGCCGCCGAACGGCCCGCGCCGAGGCTTCATGGTATAAACCGCGCGAACATGGCTCAGGCGATCCGATGAAGCGCGGCTTCTACACCATCATGGCGGCGCAGTTCTTTTCGTCGCTCGCAGACAATGCATTGCTGATCGCTGCCATCGCGCTGCTGATCGAGATGCATGCGCCTGACTGGATGAAGCCGCTGCTCAAGCTCTTCTTCACGATCTCCTACGTGATGCTCGCGCCATTCGTGGGATCGTTTGCCGACTCGATGCCCAAAGGCCGGGTGATGCTGATCACCAATTCGATCAAGGTGATCGGCTGCGCAATGATGTTTGCCTCGGTCCATCCGCTGCTGGCCTACGCGGTGGTGGGGCTGGGTGCAGCCGCCTATTCGCCAGCGAAATACGGCATCCTGACCGAATTGCTGCCCCCAGAAAAACTGGTCGCGGCCAACGGCTGGATCGAAGGCACAACGGTGGGTTCGATCATCCTGGGCACGGTGCTCGGGGGCATCCTGATCAGCCCCCGGGTTTCCGGCGGACTGCTCGCCCTGGACCTGCCCTACATCAATACCGGCATCGATACGCCGGCCGAATCCGCGATCGCCGTGATCGCGGCGGTCTATGCGCTGGCGGCACTCTTCAACTTCCGGATTCCCGACACCGGCGCACGCTATCCGCGTCAGCAGACCAACCCGCTGCGGCTGATTGCCGACTTTGGAAAATGCCTGGGCCTGCTCTGGCGCGACAAGCTCGGGCAGATCTCGATGGCGGTGACCACCATGTTCTGGGGAGCGGGCGCCACGCTGCAATTCATCGTGCTCAAATGGGCCGAGGTCCAGCTCGGCATGCCGCTCTCGAAAGCAGCCATCCTGCAGGGCGTGGTCGCCATCGGTGTGGCGATCGGCGCGGTGGTGGCAGCGCGCTTCATACCGCTGCGCGGATCGCTGCGAGTGCTGCCCTTTGGCGTGGCGATGGGGGTGCTGGTGCCGCTCATGACGCTGGTTCATGACCTGTCGATCGCCTATCCGCTGCTGGTACTGATCGGCGCGATGGCCGGCTTTTTCGTCGTGCCGATGAACGCCCTGCTGCAGCATCGCGGCCATGTGCTGATGAGTGCCGGTCACTCGATCGCGGTTCAGAACTTCAACGAAAACCTTGCGGTCCTGCTGATGCTCGGGCTGTATGCGCTGATGATCAATTTCAACTGGCACATCAATATCGTGATCACGCTGTTCGGCAGCGCGGTCGCGCTCGCCATGCTGCTGGTGATTCGCCGGCACAAACTCAATCAGGCCCGATACGACTCGATCGCCGAGATCGGTCACTCGTCTCACTGAGACACAGGCAGTGACACCGCAGCGATCAGCTCAGACTGGCTGAATGTAAGACGCTCCGCTGTCGATCGTGCGCCGGGCAAGTCGCAAGTCTGACCAGGCCTGAGCCTTTTCCTGCGGACGCCGCAGCAGCTCGAGCGGGTCAAGCGTGACCACCACCGGAATCTGCAGCGCGCCGCGCTGCCAGACATGAACACGCCCGCGCAGATCGCGATCGGGTGTCCCGACACCGAGCAGGGACTGCGCCGCCGCATTGCCGAGTGCGAGGATCAGTGCAGGCCTGACCAGTTCGATCTGATGTCGCAGATGACCCGCGCACTGGGCAACTTCATCGGGCTGGGGCCTGCGATCGTCAGCGGCGCGACACTTCAGTGACTGGGTGATAAAGACGTCTCGCGCGCGGCTCGCGCCGATGGCATTGAGCATCTGCTCGAGCAGCTGGCCGGCTGCGCCGCTGCAAGGCTCGCCCGAGGCGTCATCGGCCGCATCCGGCTGATCGGCGACCACCATCCAGACTGACTCCTGCGGCCCGCTGCCGAACACCGGTGCCGAGCGGGACAAGGAACGGGGGCAGGCGTTGCAGTCAGCGATCGTCCGCTGCAGACCTGCCCAGCCCGGTGATGCGCCGGCCGACGAAACCTTGGCTTCGACTGCCTCGATCACGTCGATGCCGGCCGGCGGGTTGGCAGGGCCCTCCTGACGACGCTCCCAGACCGGGCCGAGCGAGAGTGCGCGCCAGGCCTGGCGCTGGCGCCTATCCATGAGGCAGTCCGACTTCACCGACCGGACCGGCCTCACCGAGCCGACGGACCATCACGATGGCATCCTCACGCGCGCCGCCCAGCGCAGGGTAATAGCGGCGGCGCAAGCCGACCCGGGCGAATCCGGTCCGCTCGTAAAGACGCAGGCCGATGGTGTTGGAGGGCCGGCACTCAAGCAGCATCGAACGGGCACCGCGCTGCGCCACATTGTCGAGAAGCCAGCGCAACCAGGCTTCGCCGAGCCCTCTGCCCTGCACAAACCCATCCACGCTGAGATTGAGCAGATGCACCTCGTCGGGCAGCCACATCAGGATCGCGTAGCCAAGCATCTCGCCACCGCTCTCATCAAAGACCCAGGCGTCATAGCCGGCGGCCAGTGAATCGGAGAAATTCCCGACGGTCCAGGGAAACGCGAAGATGCGCGCTTCGATCCGAGCCACCGACGCCAGGTCCGACGCCTGCATCGGACGAGCCCGCCAGAGCGGGGCATCGGGGCGAGGCCGCAGCGAAGCGCTCATCGGATCTGAGCGGCATCGCGCGCCGCTTTCATGGTCGCCCGCAACGCCGCCTGCTCGGCGACATCGAGGGCGACCTTGTCGCGCAGGTAGTCGGGTGCGGCAAGCGCGGCATCGATCCCGCGCCCCTGCCGCCATCCAAGCGCGGCAAGACGCGCCACCGCGCCAGCATCGGGTTGAACCGCCGCGCCGGGGCGCTGACGCCGATCGCCTGCCTGCTGCGCCCAGGCAGCCAGCGTCGGATAGGTCTGAAAACCGTCGCCGGCGAGCCATGCCGGATCGCCTGAAAACCCATCGAACATCGTCAGCGCCTGCGCCGGCGATCCGATGACAGGCCCTGCCGCCGGTTCAGGCCAGGCCTGTTCGTCGGCAAGATCGGCATGCCGGAAAACCGCATGGCATGTCTCGCCCATCCGGACATCGAGCGCCACCATCAGCCAGGCGGGCGACTGCCCCGCGCCAACCGCCGCTTGGGCGGCCTGAAGCGCAAGCGTTCGCATCGCATCAACCGCCACCAGCGGGCGATCCCAGCCGAAGCCCAGTCCTTGGGCGACGCCGCAGGCAACCCGCAAACCGGTGAACGACCCCGGTCCGCTGCCGAAACCGATCACATCAATGGCGCCGATGGCGATCCTCGACTCGGCGAGCACAGCGTCGACCATCGGCAGGACCGCCCGCGAATGTCCCTGAATCATCGGCTCAATGCGCATCGCACAGGCGTTGGGGCCCCGCAGCGCCACCGAGCACTGCCCGGCAGTGGTATCGATCGCAAGCACGGTGATGGCCATGGCGCGCTCGCGCGGGCCTGCGCAGGATTCGGACATCCCTCTAGTTTAGGCCAGTCATCGGTTCAGGCCAGACACCGCTCGGCGTTATGATCGCCAACTGTCCATTTGCAATCGGTGCCGATGAACCAAGCCCCAAAGCGCCTGCTGGTCGTCGATGACGACCCCAAGCTGCGCGACCTGCTCAATCGCTATCTCACTGCCCAGCAGTTCGAGGTCGGGCTAGCGGTCGACGGCTCCAGCCTGAATCGCCTGCTGCAGCGAGAGACCTGGGATCTGATCATTCTCGACCTGATGCTGCCCGGCGAAGACGGGTTGTCGATCATGCGCAGGCTGAGGGGCGCCAACGTTCGCACGCCGGTCATCATCCTGACCGCCAAGGGTGACGATGTCGATCGCATTGTCGGACTGGAGATGGGCGCAGACGACTATCTGCCCAAGCCCTTCAATCCCCGCGAACTGCTCGCCCGCATCAATGCCGTGCTGCGCCGCCAGCCCGGGCCCGAATCACCCGGGGCGCCGGCGACCGATATCGGTGAAGTCCGCTTCGGCCCCTTCGTGTTCGACCCGGCACTGCGCTCGCTCAGCCGTGATGGCCAGGCGGTGCCGCTGACGACCGGCGAATACTCGGTGCTCAAAGTGTTTGCGCGCCACCCCCGCCAGCCGCTCAATCGCGACAAACTGATGGTGCTGGCGCGCGGGCGCGAATATGGCGCTTTCGACCGCAGCCTCGATGTGCAGGTCTCGCGACTGCGCAAGCTGATCGAAACCGACCCGACCAACCCGCGCTACATCCAGACGGTCTGGGGCGTGGGCTATGTGTTCGTGCCCGACTGATCCGCGCAGTGAGGCTGTCGCTCTTCTGGCGGACCTTCGTGCTGATCGCACTGGTGGTCGTGGCCAGCCTGCTGGCCTGGCTGCAGGTCTTTCGAGCCGCCGAAGTTCAGCCCCGGGCCGAGCGCTTCGCCTGGGAGATCGCCGCGGTGGTCAACGTGACGCGCGCCGGCCTGACCAATACACAAGGCGCGCAGCGGCTCGAATTGCTCAGCGCCCTCAGCACTGCCGAGAACATCCGTATCCGTCCAGCCGACTACAAGGACCGCATCGCTGCGTGGCCAGACCCTGAATTCGGCAACCTGATGGAGGCGAAACTGCTCGAGCTCCTCGGTGACGAGACCCGACTCGCCGGTCGGGTCAACGGCGTCGACGGTCTCTGGATCCGCTTCGAGATGCAGGATGAGCCGTACTGGATGCTGCTCGACCCCGAACGTCTCGCGCGGCAGGCCAGTCGCAACTGGATCGACTGGTTCAGCATCGCGCTGGCGCTGGCCCTGGCGGCTTCCCTGGCGATCAGTCGCGTGATCAACCGGCCGCTAGCAAGCCTGGCCGGTGCGATCGATCGGGTCTCGCGCGGCGAAACACCCCCGATGCTTGGCGAAAACGGCCCGACCGAACTCGCCCTGATCAACCGCCGCTTCAATGCCATGGCCGCCGAACTGGCCGCGCTCGATGCCGACCGTGCCGAGGCGCTGGCCGGCATTTCGCACGATATCCGCACACCGCTCACCCGACTGCGACTCGAAATCGAAATGTCCTCAGCCGACCCGGGCACCCGCGATTCGATGGCCGAAGAAATCGACCGTATCGACGCGATCGTGCGGCAGTTCGTGGAGTTTGCCCGTCCCTACGAGACCGAGCCGGCGCTCGACATCGGTGTGCTGCATGTCGTCGATTCGGTCCTGGACGCTTATCGGCATGGCCCGGATGCCGACGATCTGATCGTTACCGTGGCGGTCGATCCGTCGCTGCACTGGCGGGGCAGCCCGACAGTTCTCACCCGGATTCTGTCGAATCTGGTCGAGAACGCCCAACGCTACGGCAAGGATGCGACCGGCTCAGCCCGTGTCGAGCTTGCCGCCCAACGGCGCCCCAACGGCATCGAACTCACTGTCAGAGACCATGGACCCGGGGTGCCTGCCGATCAGCTGGAGCGCCTGATCCGGCCATTTACGCGTCTGGACGCCGAACGGCACCGCCACGGCGGCTCGGGCCTGGGCCTGTCGATTGTGGTTCGTCTGTCACGCCGATACAGCGGTGACCTTCGGCTGGAACTGCCGCCGGATGGCGGACTGCTTGCCCGCGTCAGGCTCGAAGACGCGCCTCCACCGACGTCCGATGAGGCCCGATCACGAAGGGAACCGACGGCCGGCAGCTAGAGCGAATCGATCCAACCAGGCAAATCGATAGACTGAGATTATCGTCAGCATATCGAGGTTCAATTGGATGCTGTCATCTGAGGTCGATAGAATCGACGAGTTCGCTGCTTCTGGCGATCACCTTGCGCGCACCCCGCGTTGCCAGTCCCCTATCCGGAGATCACGATGCCCAAACTCAATGGCACCAAGACCCATGACAACCTCAAGGCCGCTTTTGCGGGCGAGAGCCAGGCTAACCGCCGTTACCTCTATTTCGCAAACAAGGCTGACGTCGAAGGCCAGACCGAAGTCGCAACCCTGTTCCGCTCGACCGCCGAAGGCGAGACCGGCCACGCACACGGCCACCTCGACTACCTCGCCGAAGTCGGCGATCCGGCCACCGACATGCCGATCGGCTCGTCGTCGAACAACCTGAAAGCGGCTGTCGCCGGCGAGACCCACGAGTACACCGACATGTACCCGGGCATGGCCAAGACTGCTCGCGACGAAGGCTTTGACGAGATCGCCGACTGGTTCGAGACGCTGGCCAAGGCCGAGCGCTCGCACGCCAACAAGTTCGCCAAGGCTCTCGAAACACTCGCCGCCTGAGATCGCGCCACGCCAGGCCGGATCAACCGGCCGGCGCAGGTCGATGGGGGGAGCTTTAGGGCTCCCCTTTTTATTCGGATTACCTCGCTTTTCATTCAGTTTGCATCTGCCCAACCATCTCACCGACTGCCGCCATGACCGTACGTGAAGGATCTCTCGAAGCGCCCACCCGCCACCCGATCGACTGGCGCAACCCTGCGTTCTTCGACCGCGATGCCGCCCTCGACGAAATGGAGCGGGTGTTCGACATCTGCCACGGCTGCCGCCGCTGCGTGAGCTTGTGTCATGCCTTTCCGACGCTCTTTGACCTGGTCGACGAAAGCAAGACCATGGAAGTCGACGGCGTCGATCGCGACGATTACTGGAAGGTCGTCGACCAGTGCTATCTGTGCGACGTCTGCTACATGACGAAGTGCCCCTATGTACCGCCTCATCCCTGGAATCTCGACTTTCCGCATCTGATGCTTCGCGCCAAGGCGATCCAGTTCAAGGAAGGCACGCCAACCAAATTTCGCGACACCTCGCTCGCCTCGACCGATCGCAACGGCAAGCTCGCTGGCATCCCGGTGGTGGTGAGCGCGGTGAATGCGCTGGCGCATTCACCTGCGGTGCGCTCGATGCTCGACAGCCGGATCGGCATCCACAAGGACGCCTGGCTGCCCGAATTCACCTCGAAGCAGTTCAGCAAGACCGCCTTGGCATCAACCGCGCATCCGGTGCGCGACGGTGCCAAAACGCCGGGAAAAGTGGCGATCTTTGCCACCTGCTATGTCAATTACAACGAGCCCGGCATCGGCCACGACCTGATCAAGGTGCTTGAGCACAACCGGATTCCGTATGTCCTGGTTCATAAGGAGGCCTGCTGCGGCATGCCCAAGCTCGAACTCGGTGACCTCGACGGCGTTGCGCAGCTGAAGGACCAGAACATCCCGAAGCTGGCGGCACTGGCCCGTGAGGGTTACGCCATCCTGGCGCCGATTCCGTCGTGCGGACTGATGTTCAAGCAGGAACTGCCGCTGATGTTCCCGGAAGACATCGATGTGCAGGCGGTGCGCGCAGCGATGTTCGATCCCTTCGAGTACCTGATCGCCCGCAACAAGGACGGCCTGCTCGAGACTGATTTCACCGATCCGCTCGGAAAGGTTTCGTATCACGTTGCCTGCCATCTGCGGGTCCAGAACGTCGGCCAGAAGACCCGCGAGCTGCTCTCGATGATTCCGCAGACCTCGGTCAATACCGTCGAGCGCTGCTCGGGTCATGCCGGCACCTGGGGCGTCAAAAAGGAGTTCCACGAGACCGCCATGAAGATCGGCCGCCCGGTATTCAGGCAGATGGCCGAGCATCCGGATGGCGAACCCGACTGGGTGGCCTCCGACTGCCAGCTGGCGGGCCACCACATCGAGCAAGGGATGCAGGGCAAGGCCGACGGCAAGGTCGCCCATCCGCTCACCCTTCTCAGAATGGCTTACGGCCTGCCCGAATAAGCCCTGACCGACCAGACCTTCATCGAATGACGCTTTGCTTCGAATGACGCTTTTTACCCGGACGCAACCATGAAAGGAGTCACCATGCCCGCCATCGCCCGCGAATCACTCATGACGCTTGAGGCCTATGCCAAGGCCCGCCCCGAATTCCGCAGCACTGTCATCGCCCACAAGAAGCGCCGCAGCATTGCGCTGGGCGACCATGTCACCCTCCTCTTTGAAGACGAGCTGACGGTGCGTTATCAGGTCCAGGAGATGCTGCGTATCGAAAAGATCTTCGAGGAAGAAGGCATCGCCCACGAACTCGAGTCGTACAACCCGCTGATCCCCAACGGCCGCAACCTCAAGGCGACCATGCTGATCGAGTATGAAGACGCGAGCACCCGGCGTGCCTCGCTCGGTCGTCTGAAGGGCGTCGAGCAGCGCGTGTGGCTGCAGGTCGAAGGTTCACCGAAAGTCTGGCCGATCGCCGACGAAGACCTCGAGCGCGAAAACGAGGAAAAGACCTCGGCGGTTCATTTCCTGCGCTGGGAGCTGACCGAAGAAATGGCGGCTGCGCTGAAGTACGGCGTCTCGCTGTCGATGGGCATCGATCATCCCAACTATCAGGCAAGCGTTTCGCCGCTGAAAGACGAGAGCCGCGCCTCGCTGGCGGCCGATCTGGCCTGAGCCTAGGCAGCAGCCAACAGCAGGACCGTGGCGTGGGCCTCGATGCCCTCGCCACGGCCTGCGAAGCCGAGTTTTTCGGCAGTTTTGGCCTTCACATTGACCTGCGACGGGTCGATACCGAGATCAGCCGCGATTGCCGCCACCATCGCAGGAATATGGCTGGCCAGCTTCGGCGCCTGAGCCACGACCGTACAGTCGACATTGCCCGGCACCCAGCCGGCTGCCCTCACCCGCGCAAGTGCTTCTCGCAACAGCGCTCGACTGTCGGCACCGGCAAAGCGCACATCGGTATCCGGAAAATGCCGGCCGATGTCGCCCAGAGCCGCCGCGCCAAGCAGCGCATCGGTGATCGCATGCAGGAGCACGTCAGCATCCGAATGGCCAAGCAGGCCGCGGTCGAAAGGAATCGAGACGCCGCCGATCAGCAGCGAGCGGCCCGGCACGAGCGCATGGACATCCCAGCCCTGTCCGATGCGACATTGCGCGGCGCTGGCCGCAGCACCTGACTGAGACGAGGACGCCGGTGTCGACAATCGCTCGACCAAATCGGCTGAGCGCGCGAGCGACTCCCTCATGGCCTGCAGATCATCCATCGTGGTCACCTTGAAGTTTCGCAGATTGCCGGCGACCAGCGCCGGGGACAGGCCATTGGCCTCGATTGCCGAGGCCTCGTCGGTCACAGTGTGATGACGCTGCAGCGCCTCACGAAGCCGACCGAGCCCGAACACCTGAGGGGTCTGCGCAAGCCAGAGTCCTTCACGATCAATGGTCTGCAAGGACCGCTGATTGCCGCCCCGCTTGACGGTATCGGCCACCGGCAAGGCCAGCAGCGCGCCGATACGTTCGGTGGCGAGCGCTGCATGCAGGCGATGCAATGATGCGGCATCGACCCCAGGGCGTGCCGCATCATGCACCCAGACCCAGTCCTGATCTGCGGCGCCGTGTTGCGAACCGAGTTCGAGCAGCCCGCCGAGCACACTGGCACGGCGGGTCGCGCCGCCGCGCGCGACAATCCGAATGCGGTCATCGTTCAGGCCGGTCAGAGTACGCGCCACCTCATCCTCCGGTGAAACGACCACCATCAGGCGCTCGATCCAGGGGCAGGCAAGCAGAGCCTGGACTGTCCGCTCGAGCATGCTGGCGCCACCGAGGTCGAGATATTGCTTGGGGCGATCAGCGCCCAGGCGCAGGCCAACGCCGGCCGCCGGCACGATTGCGAAGTGTCTTGGAAGGGCGGTGTCGGCCGCGCTGTCGAGGGGTGAATCGGACATGGCGTCGGTCGGCTGCCTGCGCGTCATTGGCGAAAGCTACAATTATAGGTTTGGATCTGGTCCTCGCTTGAACTCCATCTCTCCCGGCCTGAGCCCTTCGCCAGCCTTCGCTGTCACCGACCCTGCCGCAGGCATCCCGCAGCCAGGCGCAGGCGCGGTCATTACCCTGCCCGCCACCCACGGCAGCGGCGATGCACTGCTGCTGGCGGCGCTGGCCACCAGGCATGCCGAACAGGCCTGCCTGCTGATGGTGATCACCGCCTCGGCGCTCGACGCTGCGCGGCTCGAAGAAGAAACCCGGTGGTTCGCGCCGACCCTGCGGATCAAATCCCTGCCCGACTGGGAAACCCTGCCCTACGACGCCTTCTCGCCGCACCAGGACCTGGTCTCCGAGCGATTGTCGACGCTCTTCGAATTGCAGCAGAACCGGGTCGACCTGCTGATCGTCGCAGCCACCACCGCCCTGCATCGACTGTCGCCGACCGCCTTTGTCGCGGGCCACACCTTTGCCTTCACCAAGTCACAGCGACTCGATGAAGCCGCCCTGCGCAGCCAGCTCACCACCGCCGGCTATGAGCATGTCAGCCAGGTGGTGCGACCCGGCGAATACTGCGTTCGCGGCGGCCTGATCGATCTCTTTCCGATGGGTTCGGCCCTGCCCTATCGCCTCGATCTGTTCGACGACGAAATCGAGTCGATCCGCGCCTTCGACCCCGATTCGCAGCGCAGCCTTTTTCCGGTGGACTCGGTGCGCATCCTGCCGGGGCGCGAGTTTCCGCTCGACGATTCAGCCCGCACCGCGTTTCGCGGCCGCTGGCGCGAGCGCTTCGAGGGTGACCCGTCCAAAGCCGGCCCCTATCGCGACGTCGGCAACGGCATTGCAAGTGCCGGCATCGAATACTGGATGCCGCTCTTTTTCGAGTCGACCGCCACGCTCTTCGATTACCTGCCGGCCAGCACTGTCGTGGCCACCCACGGCGATGTCGAAGCCACCGGTCGACGCTTCGCGCTCGAGACCGGGCAACGCCATCACTTTCTGGCGCATGACTCGCAGCGGCCGCTGCTGCGACCCGACGAACTCTTCATCGATATCGAATCGCTCTTCATCGAGGTCAGGCGATTTGGCCGATATGCGCTGCGCGATCACAGCGACGGTGATGTATCGGTCGGCCAAGCAGGCACCACCTCCCAAAAGCGCAGCCATTCAGCTGCGCTGCCGCCACTGATGGTCGAGCGGCGCGCCGATGTGCCGCTGTCGCGCCTGCAGGCCTGGCTCGATGCCACCGATGCCCGGGTCTTTCTGGTCGCCGAGTCGGCCGGCCGGCGCGAGACCCTGACGCAGCTGCTGGCCGATCACGGCATCGACCTGCCGCAGATCGACGACTGGCGCAATTTTGCCGAGGGCTCGGTCGATCGCGCTCTGGGCGTGGGCCCGCTGTCCGAAGGCTTTCTGCTGGCAGGCGATCAGCCGGTGGCGGTCGTCACCGAAGCCGAGCTGTTTTCGGGCACCTTCAAGCGACGCGGTGGACGCCGCCAGCGCGAGACCACCACCGATGTCGATGCGATCATCCGCGACCTGTCGGAGCTCTCGATCGGCGATCCGGTGGTCCATGCCCAGCACGGCATCGGACGCTATCGCGGCCTGGTCAACCTCGACCTGGGCGACGGACCCACCGAATTCCTGCACCTGGCCTATGCCAGCGACGCGACGCTTTATGTACCGGTGGCCGCGCTGCACCTGATCGGCCGCTATTCGGGCGCCTCGCCGGAAGAAGCCCCGCTGCATGTCCTCGGATCGGGGCAGTGGGAAAAGGCCCGCCAGCGCGCGGCCAAGCGCGCGCGCGATACCGCCGCCGAGCTGCTCAATCTCTATGCCAGGCGCGCCGCGCGCGAAGGCCATGCTTTCGGCTTCAATGCTCAGGACTATGAAGCCTTCGCCGAAGGATTCGGTTTCGACGAAACACCCGACCAGCTCGCTGCCATCCATGCGGTCACCCAGGACCTGATTTCGGGCCGCCCGATGGACCGGCTGATCTGCGGCGATGTCGGCTTCGGCAAGACCGAGGTGGCACTGCGCGCGGCCTTCGTCGCTGCCTCTGACGGCAAGCAGGTCGCGATCCTGTGTCCGACCACCCTGCTGGCCGAGCAGCACTTCGAGACCTTCTCCGACCGGTTCTCGAACTGGCCGCTGCGCCTGGCCGAGCTCTCGCGGTTTCGCTCGCCCAAGGAGATCCGCGCCGCGCTCGACGGCATGGCCAACGGCACCATCGATATCGTGATCGGCACCCACAAGCTGCTTAGCCGCGACATCGTCTTCAAGCGCCTCGGGCTGGTCATCATCGACGAGGAGCATCGATTCGGCGTGCGCCAGAAAGAAGCGCTCAAGGCGCTGCGCGCCGAGGTTGATGTGCTGACCCTGACCGCCACCCCGATTCCGCGCACGCTCGCGATGAGCCTCGAAGGCATCCGCGACTTCTCGGTGATCGCCACCGCGCCGCAAAAGCGCCTGGCGATCAAGACCTTCGTGCGGCGCGAAACCGATGGCGCAATGCGCGAGGCGCTGCTGCGCGAACTGCGCCGCGGCGGCCAGGCTTATTTTTTGCACAACGAAGTCGAGACCATCGAGAACCGCCGCGCGATGCTCGAAAAGCTCGTGCCGGAGGCCCGCATCGTGGTCGCACATGGCCAGATGCACGAGCGCGAACTCGAGCGGGTGATGCGCGAATTTCATGCCCAGCGCGCCAATGTGCTGCTGTGCACGACCATCATTGAAACCGGCATCGACGTACCAACAGCCAACACCATCATCATGCATCGCGCCGATCGCTTCGGTCTGGCGCAGCTTCACCAGCTTCGCGGACGCGTCGGCCGATCGCACCATCAGGCTTATGCCTATCTGCTGATCCCCGATGAAGGTGCGATCACCAAGGACGCGACCAAGCGTCTGGAGGCGATCCAGGCGATGGAAGAGCTCGGCTCAGGCTTTTTCCTGGCGATGCACGACCTCGAAATCCGGGGCGCGGGCGAAGTGCTTGGCGACTCGCAATCGGGCGATATGCAGGAGGTCGGATTCGGGCTGTATGCCGAGATGCTCAATCATGCAGTGCGTGCGCTCAAGGCCGGCCGCGAGCCCGATCTGTCGGCGCCACTTGAGGCGGTCACCGAAATCAATCTGCATGTGCCGGCGCTGCTGCCGAGCGAGTATTGCGGTGACGTCAACGAACGCCTGACGCTCTACAAGCGGCTGGCCAACTGCAGCGATCTGGACGCGCTAGAAGCGATGCAGGAAGAGCTGGTCGACCGCTTCGGCAAGCTGCCGGATGCCGCTCGCGCCCTGATCGACACGCATCGCCTGCGTATCCTCTCGCTACCGATCGGCGTGTCGCGCATCGACGCCTCGGCCGAGACCATCGTGCTGCAGTTCGTGCCCAGCCCGCCGATCCCGCCCGAGCGCATCATCCGCCTCATCCAGACCCGCAAGGATGCGCGACTGGCCGGCCCCGACCGCTTGCGCTTTACCATCAAGACACCCGAACCCGCCCAGCGCATCCTGCGCCTGCGCGAGATCCTGAAGGCACTCTCGACATGACCCGACTCGTCATCCAGCATCCGACCCTGAGCGATACCGCTGTGGCAGCCGTCGTGCGCGCGGTTGGCAAGCCGCCGCACTGTCGCAGCGCCTGCCTGGCGATCTGGGACACGGTGAGTTTGACCGGCGCGCAGGTCGATTCGCTGGCCGCCTCGCTTCAGGTCGATGCCGAAATCGTCAGCCCGACCCTGCGTCTGGCCGACTTCGGTCTGGCGGCCTTCGATATGGACTCGACACTGATCACGATTGAATGCATCGACGAGATCGCCGATTACATCGGCCGCAAAGCCGAAGTCGCGGCGATTACCGAAGCGGCGATGCGCGGCGAAATCACCGATTACGACGAAAGTCTGCGCCGACGCGTCGCCCTGCTCGAAGGCCTGCCGCAAGAAACGCTGCAGCGGGTCTGGGACGAGCGGGTGCAGCTGTCACCCGGCGCCGATGAGCTGATCGGCGCGATGAAGCGCGCCGGCCTGCGCGTGCTGGTAGTCTCCGGCGGTTTCACCTTTTTTACCGAGCGCATCAGGCAGCGCCTGGGCCTC